>CALWOK010000161.1 GCA_944383125.1 uncultured Flavonifractor sp. | reverse complement strand
CCCCGCTCTCCCACCTGGGTCTGGAAGCCGTCGGGCATCTCCATGATATCATCATAGATTTCCGCCCGCTTGGCGGCCTCCACAATTTCTGCCTCGGTGGCGTCGGGGCGGCCATAGCGGATGTTGTCATAAATAGTGCCGGCAAAGAGGAACACGTCCTGCTGGACAATGCCGATCTGCGCCCGGAGGGAGTGCTGCTTCAGCTCCCGCACATCCTGGCCGTCCACCAGGATACGGCCTTCGGTGGCGTCGTAGAACCGGGGAATGAGCTGGCACAGGGTGGACTTGCCGCCTCCGGAGGGACCCACCACCGCCACCGTCTCCCCGGGCTGTACATGGAGGGTAATGTGCTCCAGCACCGGCTCGGGGGAGGACTCATAGCGGAAGGTGACGTCGTCCACCAGAATGTCCCCCTTGACTCCGGTCAGGTCACGGGCGTCGGGGGCGTCCTGGATATCAGGCTCCACCCGCATCAGCTCCACAAACCGCTTGAAGCCCGCCATACCCTGCATGAACTGCTCCACAAAGGCGGACAGCTTGCGGATGGGGGTAATAAAGGTGGTAACATACAGGGCAAAGGTGGTCAGGTCGATGAAATCCATCTCACCCTGCATGATGAGCAGACCGCCGAAGGCGATGACCACCACCGACAGGATGCCCATAAAAAACTCCATACCCGACTGATAAAAGGCCATCACCCGGTAGTAGCCCCGCTTGGCCCCCCGGAACTGGTCGTTGGCGGCGTTGAACTTGGCGCTTTCGGCGTCCTCATTGGCAAAGGCCTTGGCGGTGCGCATCCCGGAGATGGAGGACTCCACCTCCCCGTTGATGCCCGCCAGCTTGGCTTTTACCTCAATGGAGGCCTTCATCATCTTTTTTCTGGTGAGAGCGGTAAAGACAATAAAAATAGGAATGACAGCAAAGACCATCAGGGCCAGCTGCCACTGGATGGTAAGCATGATACAAAAGGCCCCCAGAATGGTGACCGAGGAAATGAACAGATCCTCCGGGCCATGGTGGGCCAGCTCGGTGATTTCAAAGAGGTCGCCGGTAACCCGGCTCATCAGCTGGCCGGTACGGTTTTTGTCATAGAACGCAAAGGACAGATCCTGCATATGGGAAAACAGATCCCGGCGGATATCCGCCTCCATCCGCACCCCCAGCAGGTGGCCCCAGTAGGTGACAATAAAGTAGAACACACCCTTGAGCACATAGGCCAGGGCTAGGGCAGCCATCACCGTGAAAAATACGGCAAACAGCTTGTTGGGCAGCAAACTCTGCATGGCTGTCCGGGATACCATGGGGAAGAGCAGGTCCACCAGACAGATACACAGAGCGCACACCATGTCCAGCAGGAACAGCTTCCAGTGGGGCTTGTAATAGGAGGCGAAAATCCGCAGATAGCCCCGGTTTTTGAAGTCTTTTTTGTTGGTCATGACGGTCTCCTCTCCAAAAATCCATTACCCTGTAGTATAGCCCCAGCCCTGTGTTTTTGTCAACCAAGGACTGGCTTGACAGGCACTCTACTGCCGTTCGGTTGCCAGAATGGGGACTGGAGGGTATGATGGAGAGGAGGTGATGGCCTGTGTATCAAGTGGATAAAAAAGCGTTTGGCGCCTTTGTGGCTGCCCTCCGAAAAGAAAAGGAGTATACCCAAAGGGAATTGGCAGAGCAGCTCCATATTACGGACAAGGCAGTGAGCAAATGGGAGACGGGAGCCAGTATCCCGGACACAGCTTTGCTGATGCCGTTAGCAGAGCTGCTTGGCGTGACAGTGACCGAACTGCTGCTCTGTCAACGGCAGCCCTCCAGCCAGACCATGGATCAGGAGACGGTGGAGGATGTGGTGAGGACAGCCCTCCGTTATCCCGCTGAAAAGCCTCAGCGGGCATACCGCCGGAAAAGCCGGTGGCCTCTGTGGTATGGGCTGGCACTGATAATCGGATGTGTGGCGCTCTGGCTGTGCTGGCAGCTTAGCCTGCCGATAGAGGGACTGGTTACACCAGTGCTTCTGGGGGCGATCTTTGGCGGATACTTTTGCTTTTTCTCCCCCATCAAACTGCCGCCCCTCTATGACCAGTACCGGATGCCCTTTCTGTCGGACGGCTTTTTCCGCATGAATCTGCCCGGACTGTCTTTTAACAATCGCAACTGGCCCTATATTGTTACAGCAGGCCGGGTGTGGAGCTGCGGGGCCATGGCGGGGATTCCGCTGGTGGGGCTGTTCCTCGGCATAATCAGCCCAACACTGTGGGAGGTGTGCCAGCTATGGGTTGTTCTCACCATTACTCTGGGAGGATTGTTCCTGCCGGTGTATCTGGTGGGAAAAAAGTATGAGTAGCTGGGTAGGTGTACCCGGAGTATTTTACAAGAGGAGGGCAGCTGCCCTCCTCTTTGGCCGTTTTCAGCGGTGGAAAGGGGCTGTATTCTAGTGGGTGGTTCCCCCTTGCCACCGATGGGGTTCAGTGGTAAAATGGGCAGGATTTTTGGAAGCAAAGAAGGAACAATGCAATGGCAGAGTATCTGTTGATGGTGGCCTCCCAGGTGGGAACGGTCTTTTTGATGATGGCAGTGGGCTTTGGCCTGGCCAGAGGGGGCAAACTCAATCCGCTGGGCATTCCCCAGCTGACCAATCTGCTGCTCAATGCGGTGCTGCCCTGTATGCTGATTGACTCCTTACAGCTGGAGCGCACCCCGGAGCTGATGGGGGCCATGGGATATGCCGCCCTGTTGGCAGCGGTGCTGTATGTGCTCTACTGCCTGCTGGTGGTCCCCCTGTTCCGCCGCCAGCCCGGCCCCACCTGCAAGGCCCTGCAATTCGGGGTGCTCTACGGCAATGTGGGCTTTATGGGCATTCCTCTGGTACAGATGGTGCTGGGCGATCACGCCATGATTTTCGGCGTCATCAATCTGGTGGTGTTCAACGTCTTCAACTGGAGCCATGGCGTCCTGCTGATGGGCGGAAAGGAACAGGTCTCTTTAAAACAGGCGGTTGTCAATCCGGGCATTCTGGGCATCCTGGCCGGCCTGACATTTTTTCTGGGCGGCATTACCCTGCCCCCTATGGTGGGCAATGCGGTGGATTTCCTGGGCAGCATGAATACCCCGCTGGCCATGGTAATTATCGGGGCGCAGATGGCCTCTGCCGACTGGGTATCCACCTTCCGGGACAAAAACATCCTGGCCGCCGCCGCCCTCAAGCTGCTGGCCATGCCCCTGCTCACCGCCCTGCTGCTCTGCCCCATCCATCCGGAGCCTGATCTGTACTGCACCCTGGTGATCCTGTCCGGGGTACCCACTGCCAGTATCACCGCCATGTTTGCCCAGCGCTATGGCCAGGACGTCAACCGCAGCGCCCAGATGGTGACCCTGTCCACCCTTTGCTCCATCGTGACGCTGCCCTGCTTCGGGGTGCTGGCAGCGGTGCTCAGCGGCGGCGTGTAAGGGCCTGACAGGCGGAATACCCGGTTAAAATGCGCTTTTCCATTTACTGCGGCCTGGATTGGTGTTACAATAGAAGGACAATTTGACCTGGTGGAGCCGGTTGGCCCACCCCTACTACCCCTATGGAGGTAACAATGAAGAGAAAGACCATTCTGTCCGGGTGTACCACCCTGACACTGGCCCTGCTGCTGACCGCTTGCAGTACCGGAGCGCCGGAACCGAATCCCGCTGAGGGAGCACAGCTGTCGGCAGATCCCCTTCCCGCTGCCAGCGCCGCCCTCAGCCAGGAGCTGGAGTCCCCCCAGTGGAGCAGCCAGGTCTTTGCCCAGACCTACTATGCCCAGGATCATACCATGGTAATGGATGTGCGCTATACCCTTCCTATGGTGCAGAATACCGCAGCCTGTCCGGCGGGTACTGCCATCAACCAGTGGTACCAGGAATATGGCAACCAGTGCCTGGCGACGGCGGCAGAAAACGCCGCAGCGGCAGAGGGGGACTATGATGCCTCCCAGTCCACCGGCCTGCCCTTTACCCCTGTCAGTGAGGAAATGAGCTATGAGGTGCTGCTGGACAGTCCCCAGGTTATCAGCATTTCCCGCACCTGGTACATCGGCTCAGGAGCAGCCTACCCCACTGTGTTTCAGCTGGGGGATAGCTTTGATACCCGGACGGGCATCAAGCTGGGTGCTGCCGACTTTTTCACCGACAGTGCCACCGTACGCAAGCGGGTGGTGGACGCTTTGATGAACACTCCGGAAATTACAGCGGGGGCCTTTTCCCGGGAGGCGGTGGATCAGGTCTATCAGGCGGAGCAGTTCTGCCTGACGGCAGAGGGCTACCGGTTCTGGATCCAGGGCAACGATCTGCCCGCCCTCCACTCCCCTGTCTCCGTTACGGTACCTTATGCCGATTTGAAGGACGTGAGTATGTATGCCGCCCAGTAAATACGCCCAGGGACAGACCTATTCTCTTACCATTGAGGGGTATGGCAGCGATGGCTCAGGCATCGCCCGGCTGGAGGGCATGGTGGTCTTTGTGGCCGGAGGCATCCGGGGTGAGGTGTGCAAGGTGCGGCTGACCCATGTGGGCCGCTCCGCCCTGTGGGGGGTGGCGGTGGAGGTGGAAAGCCCTTCCCCGGCCCGTGTCCAGCCCGATTGCCCCTATTTTGGAGCCTGCGGCGGCTGCCAGTTCCGCCATATGACCTACGCCGAAGAGCTGGAGGCCAAGCGTACCCGGGTGGAAGACTGTCTCCAGCGCCTGGGGGGCGCACAGATTGAGGTAAAAGAAATTCTGGGGGCGGAACAGCCCGAGCGCTACCGCAACAAGGCACAGTACCCGGTGTCCCCCGGACCCAACATCGGTTTTTACCGCATCCGTACCCATCAGGTGGTGGATGTAGCCGACTGTCTGCTCCAGAGCCAGGCGGCCTCCCGGCTGCGGGGGGCGGTCAGAACCTGGATGAAGCAGTACAAAATCCCCGCCTATCATGAGAAATCCAAAACCGGCCTGGTGCGCCATGTCTATGTCCGCACCAACCGCCAGGGCAAAAGTCTGTGCTGCCTGCTGGTCAACGGCCGCAGCATCCCCCGGGAGCATGAGCTGGTGGAAGCGCTGCGCTCTGCCGAGCCGGGCCTGACCGGTCTGGTACTGGGCATCAACCGCAGCCACAGCAATGTCATTCTGGGGGAATCCTACCGCACCCTGTGGGGGGTGGATTTCCTTTCCGATATCCTGTGCGGCTATGAATTCCGGCTGTCGGTACCCTCTTTTTATCAGGTCAACCCCCGGCAGACCGAGGTGCTCTACCAAAAAGCGCTGGACCTGGCGGAGCTGACCGGGCAGGAGACGGTGCTGGATCTGTATTGCGGCATTGGCACCATTTCTCTGGTGATGGCCCGGAAGGCCCGCATGGTGTGGGGAGCCGAGGTGGTACCCCAGGCGGTGGATGACGCCATAAAAAATGCCCGTCGCAACCATGTGGATAATGTACGTTTCCTGTGCGCCGACGCAGGAGAGGCCGCCCGCCAGCTGGCTGCAAAGGGTATCCGCCCGGATGTGGTGTGCGTAGACCCGCCCAGAAAGGGACTGGCAGAGGATGTGGTGGAAACCATCGCCGGCATGAAGCCGCAGCGCGTGGTATATGTGTCCTGCGACCCCGCCACTTTGGGACGGGATATCAAACGCTTTGCGGCCCTGGGCTATTCCCCCACCCAGGCCACAGCAGTGGATATGTTCCCCCGCACTGTACATGTGGAGACGGTGGTCCGTTTGGTTAGAAAAGCACCTGATGATTATATCCACGTGAAACTGGACCTTGACGATATGGACTTGACTGCATCTGAGGCGAAAGCAACCGATTCTGAAATCAAGGCATATGTACTTGAAAAGTTTGGATTGAAGGTTTCCAGCCTGTATATTGCGCAGATTAAGGATAAGTACGGTATCATAGAGCGGGAAAACTATAACAAGTCCCAAAAGGAGGATGCCATCGTTCCTCGGTGTCCAAAGAAAAAAGAAGACGCGATTGTTGATGCACTGCAGCACTTCAAAATGATATAGAGTAACAGATATTTTCCATAGCAGGAAATCAATGACGGGTACTCGTATATGAGTATCCGTCATTTTTCTTAGTGGATATGTTCGCTTCTGTCCGACACTATAAAAATTGCATAGAAGCGCAATCGCATGGCTGATACATATATCCCACCTTTTATGTGGTAGAAAAAAGGTACAAATGAGTGATATAATTATCAAAAGTTATACAGGAGCGATATGTTTATGCCTATTATGCTAGACCATCAATTACGGGAACAAATACCGCACAAAACCACGGAATTTCCTGTCACCTATTATCACGATGAGTTGGCGGAATTACCCCATTGGGCAGGGCCTTACCATTGGCATCCTGACTTTGAAATAGCGACTGCTGAAAGGGGGACTTTGGATTACCAGGTGAGGCAGCAGCATATCGTGCTGGAGGCGGGTGACAGCATATTTGTCAACGGAAATATGTTGCACAGAGTCAGACAGTTGTCCGGCGACCGCCCCGATACGGTACCGATTATCCTCTTTTCCGGTGCTGCCATTGCTCCTGAACATAGCACAGTTTATCAAAACTATATTCACCCCATTATGCAGTGCGATTCATTGCCCTTTATCCTGTTTCGCCATGAAAACAACTCTCACAGGGAAATCAACTATTTCATCCAAGAGACTTATCGTCGTTTGAGTGAACAAACGCAATGTTATGAAATGGCGGTACAGCGTAACATAAGCCGCATATTGGAGTATCTGTTTTGCAATTTGGATCGTTTTCCAAAATCCGAAGCCACACGCATACAGATCAAAAGTCAAATCCGACTTCAAAAGATGCTTACTTACATTTATGAACATTATGCCGAGACCATCACGTTAGAAGATATTTCCAATGCCGCTCACATCAGCCGCAGTGAAGCAGGGCGTTGCTTTACTGCCTACATGGGGTGTTCACTTGTTCATGCCCTCATTCAATACCGGCTTCAAATTGCGCACCGGTTACTGAGTGAAAAAACACATACTCTTCAGGAGATCAGCTATGCTTGCGGATTTCATTCAGCAAATTATCTGAGCCGTAAATTTAAGGAAACTTATGGATATGCACCTAGTGAAATTAGCGCTTTGGGTAAATAGTGCTTATTTTTGACAATTATCTGGCTCCTTATTGCTGCTTTATGATGGTATAATGCAAACTAGTTTGACATGGGAGGAAACCATCATGACAAAGCAAAAGGATTACAAAAAAACACTGATAGCCTGCTATCTTGGCTTTGTAACGCAGGCAATCACGGCGAACTTTGCTCCGCTCTTATTTTTGACCTTTCGGAATACCTACGGGATCACTCTGGAAAAAATTGCGATGATCCCCATGGTTTTTTACTTTGCGCAATTGTTCATTGATCTTGCTGCTACCAAATTTGCCGATCAAATTGGATACCGCACCTGTGTGGTGGCATCCCAAGTGTTATCAGCAGTGGGCCTTGTATCCATGACATTCCTGCCGGAGTTTCTTTCTGTTCCTTTTGTGGGTATTCTGATTCCAGTCGTGCTTTATGCCGTAGGCAGTGGTTTGATTGAGGTTTTAGTGAGTCCCATCGTTGAAGCCTGTCCCTTCGAGCATAAGGACGGAATGATGAGTCTCCTGCACTCCTTCTACTGCTGGGGTGCAATGGGGGTTGTTTTAGGTTCTACCATCTTTTTTGCGGTTTTTGGCATAGAACATTGGAAGATCCTTACGATTATTTGGGCGTTGGTGCCTCTGTTTAACACATTCAACTTCATAAATTGCCCAATTGAACGGCTGGTTGAAGATGGTAAGACTATGAATGTCCGTCAACTACTCCGATTGCCATTATTTTGGCTTATCATCATACTCATGATATGCTCCGGTGCAGCTGAAGCAACAATGGCTCAATGGGCATCTGCTTTTACGGAATCTGCGCTGGGTGTTTCCAAAATGTTGGGCGACCTGGCAGGACCAGGCTTGTTCGCAATGTTTATGGGTATTTCTCGTATGCTGTACGGTAAATGCAGTGAAAAACTTGATTTGACCAAAGTCATGCTGATCTGTGGTGCGATGTGTGCTGGTTGTTATCTTTTGGCGTCCATGTCTGCATCCCCGATGCTTGGACTGACAGGCTGTGCTCTTTGCGGTTTGGCTGTTGGTATTATGTGGCCGGGTTCTATCAGTATCTCCTCGCAACAATGCCCAAGAGGTGGTACGGCGATGTTTGCGTTCCTGGCCTTGGCTGGAGATTTGGGTGCTACCGTAAGTCCAGCTATGGTAGGCGGTCTTGCTGAGTCGGCAGGCGGCAATTTGAAAACCGGTCTACTGGTTGCAACGGTATTTCCTGTGGTGCTTGTATTGGGATTGCTGATTTTTCAAAGGAAGGTGCATCAGAAAGCAAGCAAACAATGCCCAACCCACTCTTGAAAAGGGTTACAAAGACTCAATACAGCAAAAGATAGAGTCGGATTTTAAATGAACTTTTTGAATTTCGATGACCTGCAGTACGAGCGCAAATCTGGCGATTTGCAAGGATGCTTAGACGCTGTGGAAACTAGGTCTGTTTTTCCAAACCAATTTGAAACCGTTGAGACGGTCCTCCGGCTTTCCACAGAATAAAAGCAGGGCCTGCTGTGCCATATGCAGCAGGCCCGTGGCACTTTATAAAATGTGATTGGCCATTGTTTGACAAGAGGTGTATTGCGGTATTACAAGAGGAAAAGGGCCGCTGCAAGCTGTAAAAACCAGCTTGCAGCGGCCCTTTTCGCTACAATAACAGTAAAGCCGTGATTTTATATGCTTCCCTGCGTGTCAGAAGACTGGCTCCAGGCCTCCACAGCCTTGGCGTCTGCCTCCTGGCGCTCCTCAATGGCTTCCTTCAGAAGCATATCCTTCACCTTCATCAGGCGGATGGTGTTGGAGCGCTCGTTTTCATCCAGCTTCATGGAGATATACTTGATGGCCTCTTCCATCTGGGGGATTTTCACATATTCCAGGGCGTTGACCCGGCGGCGGGTCTTTTCGATTTCCTCCGCCAGCAGCTGGGATGTTTTTTCAATCTCGGCCAGCTTGAGCATATCCTGGAACACCCCGGACAGGGCGTCCACCGCACCATCCAGCTCGCCGGAGGTGGCGGCAAAGCCGTAGGGGTAAATTTCCCCGGCGTCATCGCTCTTGGTCTTGAAGTGGTACACCGGCACGTTGACGCTCATGATATTCTGGAAGGTCATGTCCAGCTCCACACTCTGCTTGGGGTAGAGCAGGGACTGCTCCAGCATTTCGGTGGACATGAGGGCGGAGGCTACGGTAAAGGAGCCGTGGGCTTTCATCAGCCCCTCCTCCACCTTTTTCCGCAGCGCCCGGTTTTCCCGCACCACGTCCATGAACTGCTTCATCAGCTCATCCCGCTTATCCTTCAGCAGCTTGTGGCCCCGGATGGAGGTTTTCAGTCGGCCCTTCAGACGGGTCAGCTCCTGCCGGGTAGGATTTACGTTAATAGCGGGCATACCTTATCCCTCCTTTTTCGGGAGGTATTTCTCGATATACTCCGGCTTGATGCGCTTCAGCTCGGCCTTGGGCAGCAGGCTCAGCAGATCCCAGCCCAGATCCAGGGTTTCGATGACGGAACGGTTCTCGTCGGTGCCCTGGGAGACGTAGCGCTTTTCAAACTCGTCGGCAAACTTGGCATACTGCAAATCGGTGGGAGAGAGGGCGGCTTCACCCAGAATGGACATAAGCTCCTTGTTCTCCTTACCGGTGGAGTAGGCGGCAAACAGCTGGTTCATGGTGCCTGCGTGGTCCTCACGGGTCTTGCCCACGCCTACGCCCTTGTCCTTCAGACGGGACAGGGAGGGCAGCACGTCCACAGGAGGATTGACGCCCTTGCGGTACAGCTCACGGGACAGGATGATCTGGCCCTCGGTGATATAGCCGGTCAGGTCGGGGATGGGGTGGGTCTTGTAGTCCTCACGCATGGTGAGGATGGGGATCATGGTGATGGAGCCCTCGTAGCCCAGCTTCCGGCCGGCACGTTCGTACATGGTAGCCAGGTCGGTGTACAGGTAGCCGGGGTAACCACGGCGGCCGGGAACTTCCTTCTTGGCAGCGGACACCTCACGGAGGGCCTCGGCGTAGTTGGTGATATCGGTGAGGATGACCAGTACGTGCATGTCCTTCTCAAAGGCCAGGTACTCGGCGGCGGTGAGGGCCATACGGGGGGTGGCGATACGTTCCACGGCGGGGTCGTTGGCCAGGTTGGTAAACAGGACGGTACGGTCGATGGCGCCGGGGCGGCGGAACTCCTGCACGAAGCGGCCGGACTCCTCGAACGTGATACCGATGGCGGCGAACACCACGGCGAAGTTGGAGGCGTCATCCCCCAGCACCTTGGCCTGACGGGCAATCTGGGCGGCCAGGGCGGCGTGGGGCAGGCCGGAGCCGGAGAAAATAGGCAGCTTCTGACCACGGACCAGGGTATTCAGGCCGTCAATGGTGGAAATGCCGGTCTGAATGAACTCGTTGGGGTAGTCACGGGCGGCGGGATTCATGGGCAGGCCGTTGATATCCCGGTATTCCTCTGCCATAATCTCGGGGCCGCCGTCAATGGGACGGCCCATGCCGTTGAACACCCGGCCCAGCATGTCGCCCGACACAGGGAGCTGGAGGGGGTGGCCCAGGAAGCGCACTTTGGAATCCTTCAGGTTGATGCCGGCGGAGGACTCGAAGAGCTGCACCACAGCGGTGTCGCCGTTGACCTCCAGCGCCTTGCAGCGGCGGATGGAGCCATCGGACAGCTGGATCTCGGCCAGCTCGTCGTAGGTGACGCCGGACACCTTCCGGACCGCCATCAGGGGGCCGTTGATCTCCTGAATGGTACGATATTCACGGATCATGCCT
>CALWOK010000160.1 GCA_944383125.1 uncultured Flavonifractor sp. | reverse complement strand
CTGGAGCTGCCCAGCGCCGGCAGCACCTTCAAGCGTCCGGAGGGACACTTTGCCGCCGCCCTCATTGAGCAATGCGGTCTGAAAGGGGTGGGCATCGGCGGAGCACAGGTGTCGGAAAAGCACAGCGGCTTGGTGGTCAGCCGGGGGGGCGCCACCGCCGACGATGTACGCCGGTTGATGGCCTTGGTACAGGAAACCGTTTTGCAGAAAACCGGCGTGGCTTTGGAGCCGGAAGTAAAATGTTTGGGATTCTGAGGTGAACTGACGTGGACTTTATCATTATTTCCGGCCTGTCCGGTGCAGGCAAGAGCAAAACCGCCTCTTTTCTGGAGGATATTGGGTTTTATGTAGTGGACAATATGCCTGCTCCGCTGATTCCCAAATTTGCCGAGCTGTGTATGGCAGCCCCTGCCCGGTATGAGCAGGTGGCTCTGGTGACGGACATCCGGGGCGGCCAGACCTTTGACGGGCTGTTTTCCGCTCTGGATGAGCTTCACCGCATGGGATGCAACTACAAAATACTTTTTGTGGAAGCCAGTGTGGAAACGATCATCAAGCGGTATAAGGAGACACGCCGGGGACATCCGCTGGCCGCCTCTGCCGATTCTCTCAACGAGGCTGTTCAGCTGGAGCGCACCGTTCTGGCCCCGGTCCGCCAGCGGGCGGAATACATCATCGATACCACCGCATTGTCCACCGCCAAACTGCGGGGGGAAATGCTGCGGCTCTTCGGACACAGCGGGGATACCCCGGAGATGAGCGTCAGCGTTACCTCCTTCGGCTTTAAATACGGCATCCCCATTGAGGCCGATCTGGTATTTGACGTGCGCTTTCTTCCCAATCCCTATTACATCACTGAGCTGCGCCATCAGACCGGTCTGGACGCCGGAGTGTACGACTTTGTATTTGGCTACCGCCAGACCGCTGACTTTATGACCCATCTGGAAGCCCTTATCGGGTTTCTGCTCCCCCTCTATGTGGCAGAGGGCAAGGCCGCCCTGGTGATTGCTGTAGGCTGCACCGGAGGACAGCACCGCTCGGTTGCTATCACCCATGCCTTGGCGGAATTTATCAAGCAAAAGGGCTACCAGGCCACCGAAAATCACCGGGATATGACCCGGGCGTAAGGGAGGGCAAACCATGTACCAGTCCTTTTACGAACACCGTTGGGCCAACGGCCCCAAGGTTGTGGCCATTGGCGGCGGCACCGGGCTGTCCACCATGCTGCGGGGCCTGAAAAACCACACCAAAAACCTCACCGCCATTGTGACCGTCGCCGACGACGGGGGCGGCTCCGGGATGCTGCGGCAGGATTTGGGAATGCCCCCTCCGGGGGATATCCGCCACTGTATGGAAGCTTTGGCCAATGCCGAGCCGGTGATGCAGCAGCTGCTGACCTATCGTTTCCCGCAGGGCTCCGGCAATCTTACCGGGCAGTCCTTTGGCAACCTGATTCTGGCCGCTCTCAATGGCATTTCCAACTCCTTTGACGAGGCAGTTGCCCGGATGAGCCAGGTACTGGCCATTACCGGCCGGGTGCTGCCGGTGACCAATGCCGACGTAGTCCTGGAAGCCACCTTTGAAAATGGCACCAAGGTACAGGGAGAGTCCAAAATCTGCGACTTCAAAAAGGCTCAGGACTGCCGCATTGAGGGCATCCGGCTGCTGCCGGAGCATCCCCAGGCCTTGCCGGAGGCCATCCATGCCATTGAGGAGGCCGACCTGATTCTGCTGGGTCCCGGCAGCCTGTACACCAGCGTCATTCCCAACTTACTGGTGGACGGCATCTCTGAGGCAGTATGTGCCGCCAAAGCGTTGAAAATCTATATCTGCAACATCATGACCCAGGACGGCGAAACGGAGGGTATGACGGCTTCCGACCATGTGAAGGCCCTGCTGCAGCACTCCGGCCCCCATCTGGTGGACCTCTGCCTGTGCAACTCCGCCCCGGTGCGGCCCGGCCTGGTGGCCCGCTACAAAGAGGAGGACGCCGTTCCCATTGTGGTGGACAAAGAGGCCATCGAAGCCCTGGGGGTAGAGGTGGTCACCCGGCCCCTGGCCTCCGAAACCCTGGACTACGCCCGCCACTCCTTTGCCCGTCTGTCAGCTGCCGTGATGGAGCTGTACGAAGAGCGGGCCTCCACCCGGATTCTGTAAGGAGGGCGCTCATGTCGTTTTCCGCTCAGGTCAAGGGAGAGTTATGCCGCATTCCCCTGTCCCGCAAGTGCTGCGCCCAGGCAGAGGCCTATGGGGTGCTGCTCTATTGCAGCCTGTCCACCCCCACCCAGGTACGCATTGCCACAGAATCTTCCGACTTTGCCCAGCGTCTGCCCGCCCTGTTTCAGAAAGCCTTTCAGGTGCGTTTTGACCGCCTGCCCAAGGAGGGAACGGGCAAGCGCATTTTTTCCATTACGGATAGCTGCAAGCTGTCGGCATTATGGTCGGTGTTCGGACATGATCCGGCCGAAACTCTGGTGCACCACATCAATTTTGCTCCTCTGGAGGAAGAGCATTGCCGGTGTGCTTTTCTGCGGGGCGCCTTCCTGGCCGGCGGCTCTGTTACCGACCCTTCCAAGCGCTACCATCTGGAGCTGTCCACCTCCCATTTATCGGTCAGCCGGGAGCTGCACGCCCTGTTGCTGGAGATGGGCTTTGCTCCCAAGGAGGGCCGCCGCAAGGCCAACGCCATTACCTATTTCAAGCAGAGCAATGCCATTGAGGATGTGCTCACCGCCATGGGCGCTCCCCTCTCTGCCATGGCCTTGATGAACGCCAAGGCGGAAAAGGATTTGCGGGGGAGTGTCAACCGCCGGGTCAACTGTGACGCTGCCAATCTGGACAAGGCGGTGGACGCCGCCCAGGGACAGATTGAGGCTATTTACACTCTGGAGCAGCGGGGGATGCTGGAAGGTCTGCCCCACAAACTGAAAGAGGCGGTGGATTTGCGCATGGCCCATCCGGAGCTTACCCTGTCTCAGCTGGCAGAGCTGTGCGACCCGCCGGTGAGCAAGTCTGCCTTCAACCACCGGCTGCGCAAACTGATGGAGCTTGCCAACGGAACGCCCTAGGCTGTCCCCACTTACAGAAGGAGGTTTCTCTATGTCCTTTGTCCACCTGCACGTCCATACCGAGTTTTCTCTGCTGGATGGGGCCTGCCGCATTCCCCTGCTGGTCAAGCGGGTCAAGGAGCTGGGCCAACCAGCGGTTGCCATCACCGACCACGGGGTTATGTATGGTGTGGTGGACTTTTACAAAGCCTGCAAAGCAGAGGGCATCAAGCCCATTCTTGGCTGTGAGGTCTATGTGGCCCCCCGAGGCCGCACCGACCGGGTCCATGAGCTGGACGCTGCCATGTATCATCTGATCCTTCTGTGCCGCAACGAAGAGGGATACCGGAACCTGTGCTATCTGGACTCCTGCGCTTTTACGGAGGGCTTTTACATTCGCCCCCGCATTGACAAGGAGCTGCTGCGGCAGCATGCCGGCGGACTGATTGCCCTGTCAGCCTGTCAGTCGGGAGAGGTACCCCGGCGTATTCTGGCGGGAGACTATGAAGGGGCCAAGGCTGCCGCACTGGAAATGCAGGCCCTCTTCGGGGAGGACGGCTATTACCTGGAACTCCAGGATCACAATCTGCCCAATGACCCCACCATCAATCAGGGACTGATCCGCATCCATCAGGAGACCGGTATTCCCCTGGTGGTCACCAACGACGCCCATTACCTCCGCCGGGAGGATGCCCGGATGCAGGATACCCTCATGTGTATCCAGATGGGAAAAACGGTGGATGACCCCAACCGTCTGAAAATGGAGACCAGCGAGCTTTATGTCAAATCCACAGAAGAAATGGCGGCTCTTTTTCCCCAGTATCCCGAGGCGGTGGAAAATACCCTGAAAATTGCCGATCTGTGCAACATGGACTTCCAGTTCGGCACTTATCACCTGCCTGAGTTCAAGCTGCCGGAGGGGTACTCCGATGGGGACACCTACTTCCAGAAGCTGTGCCAGGAGGGCTTTGCCCGCCGTTATCCGAACCATCCAAAAGGCTATCAGGAGCGGCTGGCCTATGAGATGGGTGTCATCCGGCAGATGGGATTTGTAGACTATTTTCTGATTGTCTCCGATTTTATTGGGTATGCTAAGAGCCGGGGCATTCCGGTAGGCCCCGGGCGAGGTTCGGCGGCAGGCTCTATGGTAGCCTATTGTCTGTCCATCACCGATGTGGACCCCATGAAATATGCCCTCTATTTCGAGCGGTTTCTCAACCCGGAACGGGTCACTATGCCCGATATTGACATTGACTTCTGTATCCGCCGCCGGCAGGAGGTCATTGAGTATGTCCAGGAGAAATATGGGGCAGACCATGTGGCCCAGATTGTCACCTTTGGCACCATGGCCGCCCGGGGGGCCATCCGGGATGTGGGCCGGGCCCTCAGCATTCCCTATGCCGACGTGGATGTGGTCGCCAAGCAGGTACCCAGTGGTCCCGGCGCCCTTCATATCACCTTGGATCAGGCCCTTCAGCTATCCAAGCCCCTGCGGGACTCCTACGAAGGAGACACCCGCGTGAAGGCTCTCATTGACACTGCCAAGGCCATCGAGGGGATGCCCCGCCATGCCTCCACCCATGCCGCCGGCGTAGTCATTACCCGCCGTCCTGTGGTGGACTATGTCCCCCTGGCCAAAAATGACGAGTCCGTGGTCACACAGTACGTCATGACCACCCTGGAAGAGCTGGGCCTGTTGAAAATGGACTTTCTCGGCCTGCGCAACCTGACCATTCTGGATGACACCGTCAAGCTGGTACAGAAAACCAATCCCGGCTTCTCAGCGGCAGAGATTCCCGATTATGATGAAGGGGTATTCCAGATGCTGTCCGAGGGACGCACCTCCGGCGTGTTCCAGATGGAGTCTACCGGCATGACGGGTGTCTGTGTGGGACTGAAACCCCATAGCATTGAGGATATCACCGCTATTATCGCCCTCTACCGCCCTGGTCCTATGGATTCCATTCCCCGGTTCATTGCCTGCAAGCACAATCCGGAGCAGGTAAAGTACAAGCACCCCTCTCTGGAGCCTATCCTGTCTGTGACCTATGGCTGCATTGTCTACCAGGAACAGGTAATTGAAATCTTCCGGCGGCTGGCAGGGTATACCATGGGACAGGCCGACATGGTGCGGCGGGCCATTTCCAAAAAGAAAAAAGCCCAGATTGAAAAGGAGCGGCATACCTTTGTCCACGGGGACCCGGAGCGGAACATTGCCGGCTGCACCGCCAACGGCATTCCCCAGCAGACCGCCGAGGATATCTATGACGAGATTGAAGCCTTTGCCCAGTACGCATTCAACAAGGCCCATGCAGTCAGCTATGCCATCGTAGCCTACCATACCGCCTGGTTCAAATGCCACTATACCAAGGAATATATGGCCGCTCTGCTGACCTCTGTGCTGGATTCCAGCGACAAGGTGGCCGAATATATTGCCGCCTGCAAGGAGTGCGGCATTCCTCTGCTCCCCCCCGATATCAACGAGTCTGAAGCCGATTTCACCGTATCAGGCAGCCACATCCGTTTTGGCCTGGTGGCGGTCAAGGGGGTAGGCCGTGGATTTATCAATGACGTACTGAAAGAGCGGGAAAAAGGCCCCTTCTATTCCTTCCCCGACTTCTGTCAGCGGATGTTTGACCATGATTTGAACAAACGGGTGCTGGAAAGTCTCATCAAGTGCGGCGCCTTTGACAGCATGGGGATTTTCCGCTCCCAGCTGCTGGACGCCTATGAGTCTTTGGTGGACGCCATTGCCCAGAACCGGCGCAAAAATCTGGAGGGACAGTTTGATCTGTTTGGCGGCGGCGGTGACGAGCCGCAGAGCGCCCCTGAGCTGCGGCTGAAGAATATCCCCGAATACTCCCCCCGGGAGCGGATGACCATGGAAAAGGAGACCACCGGTCTTTATTTGTCAGGCCATCCTATGGACGAGTACCGCTCGCTGGTCAAGCAGCTGAAGGCCGCTTCCATCGGGGCCATTCTGGCCGATTTTGCTCAGGAGAGCGGCCCTACTACCTTCCGGGATGAGCAGAAGGTGACCATTGCAGGGGTGGTTTCGGCAGCCCGTACCCGTACCACCCGCAGCAATACCCTTATGGCCTATGTAACCCTGGAGGACGACACTGGCTCTATGGAGCTGCTGGTCTTTGCCAAAGTGCTGGGAGAGTGCGGCCCCTATCTGAAAGAATCCATCCCCCTGCTGGTGGAGGGGCGCATCTCGGTGCGGGACGAAAAAGCGCCTCAGCTCATGTGCGACCGGGTCCGCCCGCTGGAGCATGTCAGAGGCGGCACATCTACTCCCACAGAGCAGACGCCCCAGGAGGGCAAAAAGCTCTTCCTCCGCATACCGGGTACGGCGGATCCCAAATGGGCCAGAATCAAACTGATTCTCACCATGTTCCCCGGCCAGGAACCGCTCAGGGTGCGCTGTGCCGATACGGGGAAGGTGCTGGCCTCTGCCTGTCTGGTTCATCCCGCCCTGGTTGCGGAATTGCAGGAATTGCTGGGGCCGGAAAACGTGGTGGTGCAATAAAGCCCAACCTGTCCAAAGGAGGCGCCTGTGAACGCCAAAAAGCTATCCTCATATCTGTTCCAGCGGTCGGTGCTGGTTTCCCTGCTGATTTTACTCCAGCTGCTGGTGCTGCTGGTGCCAACCATCTGGGTGTCCAGCTACTATGTCTATGTCTACTGGATCTGTGTGGTCCTCTCTGCCCTGGCAGTCCTGGTCATTGTGAGCCGTCAGACCGAGCCGGGCTATAAAATTGCCTGGATCATCCCCATTCTGCTCTTTCCCATCTTCGGCTGGCTGGTCTATCTGCTGTGCGGCGGCAACAAACTGTCTGCCCGGCTGCGCAGGAAAATGCAGGGCATGGACCGCACCATGCTGGAACAGCTGGAAGGAGACTTCAAGGCCCGTCAGCTGACGCCCCTTGGGCTTGAGGCGGTAAACCAGGCCCGCTACCTGGAGCACTATGCCCGCTGTCCGGTCTATACCAACACTTGGACCCGGTACTTTCCTCTGGGGGATGAGGTCTTTCCGGTGATGCTGGAAGAGCTGAGGAAGGCACAGCACTATATTTTTCTGGAATATTTTATTGTGACGCCCGGACTGTTCTGGGACAGTGTGGTGGAAATCTTGCAGGAAAAGCAGGCTGCCGGGGTGGACGTCCGGGTAATCTATGACGATGTGGGCACTCTGGCCACCCTGCCCGCCGACTATGCCGCCCAGTTTGAGCAGCGGACCGGCATACCCTGCTGTGTGTTCAACCGCTTTAAGCCGGTGATTTCCATCCGGATGAACAACCGGGACCACCGTAAGCTGTGCATTATAGACGGTCACACTGCCTTCACCGGCGGCATCAATCTGGCAGATGAGTATATCAACCGGACCATCCGTTACGGTCATTGGAAGGACAGCGCCATTCTGGTAAAGGGAGAGGCTGCCTGGAGCATGACGGTAATGTTCCTTACCATGTGGGAGTATGTGCGGGAGGTACGGGTGGATTATCCCACCCTTCGCCCCCGTCAGATGCCCATGGAGGCCGCCCTGGGTGGAGGCTGCTATGTCCAGCCCTATGCCGACAACCCGCTGGACAACGAGCCGGTGGGGGAAAATGTCTACCTGAACCTGATCAACAAAGCCAGGCGCTATGTTTATATCATGACGCCCTATCTGATTGTCAGCCACAGCGTCAACACCGCCCTGTGCTGTGCGGCCAAGTCGGGGGTGGATGTGCGTATTATGACCCCGCATGTGCCGGACAAAAGGCTGGTTTTTGAGCTGACCCGCTCCCACTACCAGCCTTTGCTGGAGGCGGGGGTACACATTCTGGAATACACTCCCGGCTTTGTCCACGCCAAGAATGTGGTGGTAGATGATCTGTATGCCGTGGTAGGTACCATTAACATGGATTACCGCAGTATGTTCCTCCACTTTGAAAATGCGGTTCTTCTCTACCAGGACCCTGCCATTCTGGATATCAAAGCAGATTTTCTCGCCACCCAGCTTCAGTGTACCCCCATATCGCTGGAGCAATGTCTGGAGCGCTCCTGGCTCCGGCGGCTGTTCCGCTCCATCCTCCGGGTACTGGCCCCTCTGGTATAAAAAATCCCCGATGCATCAGCATCGGGGATTTTTGCGGAAAACGGATCAATACAGCAGGTTCTTCTCGGTCTGAGGATTGAACAGATGAATCAGCTCAGGACGGAAGGTGAAGTTGACCTGGGTGCCATAGGGGATACCGGCACGGTGCTCCTCAGGCAGCTCGGTGGTGGGAATGCGCAGCACCACGTCCTTGCCGGCGGCATTTACATGGAGGTAGAGCTCGCTGCCCATCATCTCGGACACGTCCACCTTGCTGGACACGGTGTGAGGACCGGCTACGGCGGCAAAGGAGATGTGCTCGGGACGGACGCCCACCACTACGTCCATATCGCCGGCGCCCTTCTCGTTGAGCAGCTTCTGGGCAGTTTCAGACAGCTCCATCACGGCGTCTGCCACGGCAATCTGGTACTTGCCATCCTTCTTGCTCAGCTTGCCATCGAAGAAGTTCATCTGGGGAGAGCCGATGAAGCCAGCCACAAACAGGTTGGCGGGGCGGTCGAACACCTCCTGCGGGGTGCCGATCTGCTGAATAAAACCGTCCTTCATGATGACAATACGATCGCCCAGGGTCATAGCCTCGGTCTGGTCGTGGGTCACGTAGATGAAGGTGGTGTTGATGCGCTGACGCAGTTTGATGATCTCCGCACGCATCTGGTTGCGCAGCTTGGCGTCCAGGTTGGACAGCGGTTCGTCCATCAGGAACACCTGGGGGTCACGGACAATGGCACGGCCAATGGCCACACGCTGACGCTGGCCGCCGGACAGAGCCTTGGGCTTACGCTCCAGGTACTGGGTGATATCCAGGATGGCGGCAGCCTCCCGCACCTTCTTGTCAATCTCATCCTTGGGTACCTTGCGCAGCTTGAGGGCAAAGGCCATGTTTTCATACACGGTCATGTGAGGATACAGGGCATAGCTCTGGAATACCATGGCGATATCACGGTCCTTGGGCTCCACATCGTTCATCCGCTTGCCGCCGATGAGCAGATCACCCTCGGAGATATCCTCCAGGCCAGCCACCATCCGCAGTGTGGTGGACTTGCCGCAGCCGGAGGGGCCTACCAGCACGATAAACTCCTTATCGGCGATCTCCAGGTTGAAGTCGTGAACCGCTGTCACCTTGTTGTCATAGATTTTCTTGACGCCTTTCAGAACTACAGTTGCCATACTACAAGAGCCGTGAGAGCACTGCCTCCGCAAATACTCCCTTGTCCCCGGAGAGCAAAACCCCGGGGATATTACGACAGGTCTCCACACTGCCGCACCGCCGGCCCGGCGGAATTCCTCCTTTTTTACGACTCTGCCTGTACTATGGAAATGGAGTAGGACAGGCAGGCCTGAATTGGGGGGTGCGCTTTATTCAGCCACGGACCAGTTCGCCGCGGAAGAATACATCTTTGACGTCCAGATTTTCATCCAGAATGACTATGTTGGCCCGCTTACCCTGCTCCAGGCTGCCCACACGGCTGAAAATACCGATGGACTTGGCAGGGTTGACGGCAGCTGCCGTCACAGCGTCAGCCAGAGAAATCCCAAAAGATACCGCTGTTTTCATACAGCTCATCAGATCGGTGACGGAACCGGCCAGTGTACCGTCTTCCAGGGTGGCATATTTGCCCTTGACCTGCACCGCCTGGCCGCCCAGGGTATAGTCCCCGTCGGGCATACCGGCGGCCCGCATGGTATCAGAAATAAGAATCACCCGCTGGGGTCCGAACATTTTGAACACGGCCCGCACCACCGAGGGGTGGATGTGGACACCATCACAGATCAGTTCCACACGGACCTGGGGATTGTCCAGGGCCGCTCCTACCACACCGGGTGCCCGGTGGGTAAAGGTGGGCATGGCGTTGAAGAGATGGGTCACCTGACGGGCGCCCAGCCGGAAGGCCTCCATAGCGGTGTCATAGTCCGCTGTGGTGTGCGCCACAGAAATGGTCACTTCATTCTCCATCGCTCTGATAAACTCCATGGCGCCCGGCTCCTCGGGAGCCAGGGAAACCAGTTTGACCAGACCCTGAGAGGCGGCCATCAGGCGGCGGAGCATCTCCACATCGGGAGCGTGCAGCCACTCCCCGTTCTGAGCGCCCTTCTTGGCCATGGAGAGGAAGGGACCTTCCAGGTTGATGCCGCACAGAGCGGCCCCCGGCTTATCGGCTGCTTTGTGGGCAGCCGCCACCTGGCATACCCGGGTGAGCTGATCCTCCAGCAGGGTCATACCTGCGGGGCAGATCTGGGTCACGCCCCGGGACAACTCGTACTGTGCCATGACCTCCAGCCCCTCCGGATCGGCATCGGAAAAATCATGTCCCTTGCAGCCGTGGAAGTGGACGTCGGTCAGGCCGGGGATTACATAGCAGCCGGTGGCGTCATAGCTCTGGCTGTCGCTGCTGGAATTGGTAATGAGCCGCCCGTCAAAGCATAGGTCCCGCTGGACAAAGCCCTCATGCAGGTCAAAAACCCGACCGCCAGTTATTCGCATACGGGTACACCTGCCTCCACCAGCTTGCTGAGGGCAGCCTTATCGCCCACCAGGGTTACATCGGGATGGAGCTGCAGAACAGAAGCAGGCACGTCTTTGGTCACAGGGCCGGTAAATGCCTGGTATACAATATCAGCCTTTTCCTCGCCGCTGACCACCACCAGAATACGGCGGGCATTCATGATGTTCTTGATGCCCATGCTGAGGGCGTGACGGGGTACCTCGTCCCGGCTGGCAAAGAAGCGCTTGTTGGCCTCAATGGTGCTCTCGGTCAGGTTTACCAGATGGGTTTCCAGGCCGAAATCGTCGCCAGGCTCATTGAAGGCAATGTGGCCATTGTGACCCATGCCCAGCAGCTGCAGATC
The DNA here is from genome assembly GCA_944383125.1 of uncultured Flavonifractor sp. Classification (GTDB taxonomy): domain Bacteria; phylum Bacillota; class Clostridia; order Oscillospirales; family Oscillospiraceae; genus Flavonifractor. Next base: position 16,392 of record CALWOK010000160.1, on the reverse strand, counting down.
AATGCCGCCCAGGTCCTGGATCAGCTTGTTGTAGCTCTTGCACTCGGCCTCGGGATTTTTGGCCAGCCCGTTGAGCACATGGGTATTTTCCGGCTTGATGTCGATGTGGTCGAACAGATTGTCCTGCATGAAGTAGCGGTAGCTCTGCTCATGGTGGGGGGACAGGCCCAGATACTCGTCCAGGTTGACGGAACGCACTTCCGCAAAGGAGAGATCTCCCTTCTTGTACCACTCCACCAGCTGCTGATAGGTGCCGACAGGCGTACCGCCGGTAGCAAGACCCAGCACGCAGTCAGGCTTATAAATCACCTGGGCAGAGATGATGTTGGCTGCCCGACGGCTCATGGACTTATAATCTTCCGCTTGATAAATACGCATGTAAGATTACTCCTAGTATTTTTTCTTGGGGGTGGGCAAAGTCCGCCCACCCCTTTGTGGATGGAATCAGCAGTATTTGGCAATGGCAGCGGTAATCATGGCATAGGCCTCGTCCACCACAGCGGCGTCACCGTCGGCCAGGCCGGGCATGGGCTTGCGGACAGAGCCGCACTCCACGCCGTTCTTGGCCAGGATGCCCTTCATGACTGCATACAGATTGCCGTGGGCGGAGCACATCTTGTAGATGATGCGGCAGATCTCGTTCTGAATCTCCCGGGCAGGCTCCATCTGGCCCTTCTGGAACAGGTCATACACCTTCAGGAACAGCTCGGGCATAACGGCATAGGTGCCGCCGATGCCGGCGCAGGCGCCCATAGCCAGGCCGGAAATGTACTGCTCATCGGGACCGTTGAATACGATCACCCCGGCATCCTTCCACATCTGGATGTCCTGGACAGGCATAGAGGAGTTCTTAACACCGATGACACGGGGGTTCTTCTGCATCTCAGCCAGCAGAGAGGGGGTCAGGGCCACGCCAGCCAGCTGGGGAATGTTATAGATGATAAAGTCGGTATTGGGGGCGGCAGAGGAAATATCATTCCAGTAACCGGCAATGCCGTACTCGGGCAGGTGGAAGTAGATGGGAGGAATGGCGGCAATGGCATCTACGCCCAGGCTCTCGGCGTGGGCAGCCAGCTCCATGCTATCGGCCGTGTTGTTGCAGGCCACATGGGCAATGATGACCGCCTTGCCCTTGGCCTCCGCCATCACGTTCTCCAGCACCACCTTACGCTCGGCCACGCTCTGGTAAATGCACTCGCCGGAGGAGCCGCCCACATACAGGCCGTTGACGCCCTTGCCGATGAGATAACGGGTCAGGGCTCGCACGCCCTCGGGAGAAATGTTGCCGGCCTCATCATAGCAGGCATAGAAGGCAGGAATGACGCCCTGGTATTTTTTCAGATCGCTCATTTTAAAATCCTTCTTTCAAATGATAGATAAACAAATATTACCCTTTCACAGCGCCCATTGCAATACCCTGTGTAAAATATTTCTGGAATGCAATGAACACAGCCACAATGGGAATGGCGGCCAGGGTTGCGCCAGCCATAATCAGGCCGAAGTCGCTGGACATTTCGCCCTGCAGACGGGCAATACCCAGAGAGATGGTCCAGTTGGTGCGGCTGGTCAGCATAATCAACTGCAGGAAATAGTCGTTCCAGGAGTTGACAAAGGTAAAGATGGCCAGCGCACCGATACCGGGCTTAATCATGGGGAATACCACGCTGAAGAAGGTGCGCAGCTCACCGGCGCCGTCCACCCGGGCAGCCTCCAGGATCTCGTTGGGGATGGTTTCGGAGAACTGCTTCATCAGGAACACACCGAAGGGCCAGCCTACGGTGGGCAGAATCACGGCCCACAGGGTGTCGGCCAGGTGCAGGATCTTCATCTCCCGCAGCAGGGGGATGACGATGACCTGCTTGGGCAGGGCCATGGCGCAGATAATGATGGTGAACAGAAGCGCCCGGCCGTAGAACCGCTTTTTGGCCAGGGCATAACCGGCCAGGGCAGCGGTCAGACAGGTGAGGACCAGAGCGCCCACCGCCATAATGACGGTGTTGAGCAGCCACTGGCCTGCCGGGTTTTTAAACAGCTTTGCATAGTTCTCCAAGGTGGGATTCAGGGGGAACCACTGAGGCACCCGGGCGTTGATGGTCATGGCATCCTTGAAGGAGCCGGTGACAATCCAGTACAGAGGGAAGATGAAGAAAATGGCCAGCAGAATGAGGATGACCACCGTAATGGCCTTGTAGCCGGTCGAGGTGCCGGACAGCTTGCTCTTTGCGTGATTCATCTCCACACCTCCTTAGTTATCGGTCTTTGCGAACTTGAACTGGATGGCAGAGAAGATCGCAATGATGATGGCCAGGACCACGCCCATGGCATTGGCGTAGCCGAAGTTCTGATTGTTGTACGCCATCTGGAAGATGTAGTACATAATGGTGTTGGTGGCACCGTTGGGGCCGCCGGAAGTCAACAGCTGGATCAATGCGAAGCACTGGAAGGAGTTGATGGTGGTAATCACCAGGATGTACAGGGTGGTGGGCATGATCTGAGGCCACTTGATCTTCCAGAACACCTGGAGCTTGGTGGCGCCGTCCACCTGGGCCGCCTCCACCAGAGACTGGTCCACGTTGCCCAGAGCAGCCACATACAGCACGATGGGCTGGCCGATGGAGGTGGTAAAGAGGATCATAATGATACACCAGATGGCGGTGGCAGAGTTGCCCAGCCAGTCATAGCCGGTGGTACCAAAGATCTGGTTCAGCAGGCCATTATAGGGGTTGAACATCCACTTCCATACCACGGTTACTGCCACGGTACCAGTGACCACAGGCAGGTAGAACACGCAGCGGAAGAAAGAGCGGGTCACTGTCTTCATCTGATAGATCGCAGAGCTGACCCACAGAGAGAAAGCGGTAACGGCAGGAACTGCCACCACAACGATAATGACTGTGTTCACAAAGCCCTGCCAGAAGGTACTGTCCTGGGCCATCTTGACGTAGTTGGCCAGACCAATAAACTTGTTGGCAGAGCTGTCCAGACCCATTTCCTGCAAACTGAACACCGCACACATAATCATGGGAATGACCACGAAGCCGATGAAGAACACCAGGCTGGGCAGCAGGAACAGATAAGCGGAGATGGTTTCTCTGCGGATCAGGGCCTTGCTCATACCGGAGAATTGGGATTTTTTCTCCTTCCTGGGCTTCTTGCCTGCGGTTGCTACGGCATTTTGCGCCATGAATTTCTCCCCTCTTTTCGATGATTTTGCACGATACTACTCCCTCAGGGAGTAAAAATAACTGTGCCCGCCCCCTCTCAGGGAGCGGGCACAGAGAGTGCATGATGTGATTGCTGTAAAGTTGTGTGATCAGCCGATGGCAGCGTTGCTGTTGGTGACGAACTCATCAGCAGCAGTCTGGGCATCCACACCGCCGGTCAGGATCTTCTGGAGCATGTTCCACCAGTTGGTGCGCTGCTCAGTCCAGCCGCCGATAACATTGTAGTAGTCGCCCATGTAAGGCATCAGGGTCAGGAACTCAGCGGCATCCGCCTCAGTCTCGGTACCCTCATACACGTTGCCCAGAGAGGCACGGACGGGGAAGAAGCCGGTGAGCTGCACGCTCTCCTTGGCCTGCTCAGGATCGTCGCAGATGTAGCGGATGAAGTCCTTGGCAGCATCAATCTTGGCCTGGTCGCCGTTGTCGAAGATACCGAAGCCCCAGATACCGCCGCACAGCTCGGGCTTGCCGTCATCGGTGGGGAAGGCCATGGCGTAGGGGGTGAAGGCAACCTGAGAAGCATAGTTGGCCTTGTTGGAAGCGTTCCAGCAGAAGGTCACAGCGGCGGTGCCGTTGGCAAACTGCTGCAGCTCGTCGGCAGCCTGGAAGCCGGCATTGGCATTGAGGGCACCGCTGTCCACCATGGACTTGATCAGCTCCAGAGCCTTCACGTTCTCGGTAGAGTTGGCAGTGTACTCGGTGTGGTCGGCATTGGTGTAAGTACCGGAGTACAGGTTGTTCACCAGAGCACGGGTACCCTGGTCGCCGCCCTGGCCGCCGCAGTAAACAATACCGGGTACGGACACCAGGCCGGAGTCACGGATGGTTTCCATGGCCTTCACAAAGTTGTCGGTGGTCCAGGTGCGGGTCTCCTCATCGATGTACTGAAGGGCGCCGGCCTCCTCAAAGACCTCATAGTTGATGGCCATGCAGTGGGTGGTCATGCACAGAGGATACTCATAGTACTTGCCGTCCATCTGGCAGGCGTCCACAACGGCCTGGCTGGTGGCGGCGATGTCGGCAGTTGCCTCCTCGGTCCACAGGTCGGACAGGTCCACCATCAGGTTGTTGGCGCCCCAGTTGGTCACCAGACGCTCGGGACCTTCCATGATGATGTCGGGAGCGGTGCCGCTGGTGATGGCGGAGGTTACCTGGGTGTCGCCGTTGGTGTAGTCCAGCAGCTCAAACTTGATGGACACGCCGGGATTGGCAGCGGTGTACTCATCAATCAGGCCCTGCATGGTGTCGTAGTCACCGAACTTACCGATGGGGTAGGTCCAGATGGTCAGCTCCACATTCCCTCCGGCAGAAGGCGTGCTGCTTTCGTTGGCGGCGGGGGTGTTGCTGTTGCCGGGAGCAGGGGTGGTGGTAGTACCGCCACCGCCGCCGCAGGCGGCAAGGCCAAGAGACATGCTGGCACCCAGCAGAAGCGCAAGAATCCGTTTCGACTTCTTCATCGTAAATCCTCCTCATTTTTTGAATAAGAATTTGATTGCCCTACAGACAACCCGTTGTGTAAATTGTACAGTTCAACACAGGATTTGTCAATAGCAAATCGCTTATTTTTTTCTGTTTTTCTGGCTTTTGCAAATTTTTTTCACTGTCGGTGTTGGGCGGTCAGATGTGCTTGTCTGAAAGCACTTCCGCTACCTGCTCCTGCCGGAACCGGCTTCCCTCCGGATCCCGGCGGCAGATTTCACGGAACAGCACATCCATCAGATAGAGCTGTGCAATCCGGGCCGCCACCGATCCCCCCTGAAGAGGCCCCTCCCGGGAGCCGCACTGAAGCACCACGTCGGCATAGGCGGCGCCAGGGGATTTGGGGAAGCGTGTCACCAAGATACTGCGGGCCTTCCGGGCCTGGATCAGCTGCAGGTTTTTCAGCAATGCAGTGGTGGAACCGGAGTAAGAAAAATAGATCACCAGATCCCCGGGCGTCAGCTGGGAGGCGGCAATGGCCTGCATGTGGGAGTCCATCACTGCCTGAAAATTCATCTGGATGGTGCTGAACAGGTGGGCGCACTCCTGGGCCAGGATCATGGAACCGCCCTGTCCCATACACAGGACACGCCCGGCCGATACAATCATATCGGCCGCCCGGCGCACTGTTTCCGGCCGCAGCAGTTCCAGGGTCTGCCGCAGGGCATCCATGTCGCTTTCATAGGTGCTGCGGCAGACGCCCTCCACACTGTCTTCCGGCACGCCGTCCTGGCGGGCCATGGCAGACTCCTGACGTCCGGCCGTGGCATTGGCAATGGCCAGCTTGAATGCGCTGTATCCCCGGTATCCCAGCCGGCGGCAAAAGCGGGAGATGGTGGCCTCTGCCACCCCAGCCTCTTCCGCCAGCTCCGAAATGGACATAAACTGGGTTTTCTGCTGGTGGATGACGGCATAGTCCGCCACTTTTTTCTCTGCACTGGTCAGCTGATAATACTCTGCATTGATTTTCTCAAAAACATTCATCTCGGGCATAGCCGCCCTCTCATTTCCGCTCCAGGATCTGGCCGATCATCACGTCGCACATGATGAGCATCCGGGGCAGGTGGAAGGGGCCTTTGAAGGTGGAACCCTTGCAGGGAGGCTCGGTGGGCTTGCCGTCCCGGCGGAGGTAGCCGTACCAATCACCGAACTCAGGATCAGAGAAGTACTGCTTGCAGTAGTCCAGGGTCTTTTCAAACCACTCCAGATACTGCTCGTCGCCGGTATCCCGGTAAATCATCATGGAAGCAATGAGAATCTCATCGTGGGGCCACCACAGCTTCATGTCGTGCTCATAGGCTTCAGGGGGACGGCCCAGGCAGTCGATAAAGTAGAGCAGTCCGCCATATTCCTTGTCCCAGCCGGCATTGATGGCCTGGTCAAAGATTTTTACGGCGGTGGCGTGCTGCTCCTTGTCATCCCGCAGGTTGGCATCCTCCATCAGGAACCAGGAACACTCAATGTCATGGCCCGGATTGACCACCCGGCCCTCGGTAACGTCCCCACGGAACTCCCCGTTGGGGCCTACGCTCTCCAGGGTGCAGCCCAGCTCGGGCTTATAGTGGTAGCGGAAAATCTCATCCACACACTGAGCGGCCCGCTGACCGTACAGCTCCTTCTGCTCGGGGTCTACCCGGCGCAGCACAGAGGTGATGTTCAGATAAATCATGGGGTTGGCCAGCGCACGGCCGGTGCGGGTCTCGGGAATGGTCTTGGGACCCATGCCGGTGGGGTCCTGAATCAGGCCATTGTTCAGGTTCCAGATCAGGTCATAGGCTGCCCGGGCACGCTCCAGGCACTCCTTTTCTCCGGTTACACCATAATACTCTGCATTGGCAATGGCGTAGAACCCCTCGGAGAAACAGTACCGGCGCTGACGCAGGGGCTTGCCGTCGCCGGTGACGGTGAAGTACATCCGGTTGCCTGCTTCCCGGTTGATGCAGCAGCGCTCCATGAAGTCCAGGCAGCTCTTGCTGGCGTCCAGCCACTCCTGCTTCACCCCATAGGTGTGGCACAGGTAGGCGAACATCCAGGCACAGCGGCCCTGCATCCACACGCTCTTGTCGGTGGAGAACACCTTGCCCTCCCGGTCCAGGCAGGTATACACACCGCCGTTCACCGGGTCCATACCATTTTTCAGCCAGAAGGAGACACTCCGCTCCAGCTCCTCTTTGATCCACTTCTGATGATCCTGCAGACGTGCAGTGACATCCATTGTCAGTCCCACCTTTCATGTTTGGGGAAACGTCCCCGTTGTGTCCATCATACCTATGGGTACAGTTCCCGTCAAGTAGATTTTAGAAAATAATTTTCATAAATCTGAAAATTCCCTTGACAGATTGAAAAAAGCTGGTAGCCTATAGGTAGCGCAGGTTGTCTGTTTTCTACATAATACAAGGAGGATGCACCTAATGAAACATCTTGGTATTGATGTGTCTGTGAAACATGTTCCCGAGCTGGACCCCGGCTTTCTCCCTCTGGGCAAATTCTGCACCGCCTTTCTGAAGGATGCCAAAAAGCCCCTGGATCTGGCTGTGGAGCGGGCCGGCGGCGAGGTTGCCGTGTACAAAACCTTCATCCATGGCACGCCTGACATGGCGGAGGCCGACCGGTACTATGTGGACCGGCTCATCAAGACCATGCTCTGGTATATGGGCGGCTTCAAGGTCTATATCAGCGGCGATCAGGCTATTTATGAGGCCATGAAGGCCACCTACTGCGTGGGCGGCAAACGGGCCTTTGATGCTGAGTTCATGGCCAACGTATACGAAAAGCCCTTTGAGGTGGTATACTGCGACGCCATTCCCGCAGAGCACAGCAACCCCCAGGCCGTCGGCCGTCATCTGGGCGGCTGCCGCATCGGCTTTGACGCCGGCGGCTCCGACCGGAAGGTATCTGCCGTCATTGACGGCGAGCCTGTGTTCTCCGAAGAGGTGGTATGGTTCCCCAAGACCACCGCTGACCCGGACTACCACTATGACGGCATTGTGGCCGCCCTCAAGTCTGCCGCCGAGCATATGCCCCGGGTAGACGCTGTGGGTGTATCCTCTGCCGGTATCTATATCGAAAACCGCACCATGGTGGCCTCCCTGTTCCTGAAAGTTCCCAAGGAGGACTTTGACGCCAAGGTAAAGGACATCTATATCCGGGCCATCAAGGATACCTTTGGTGATGTACCCTATGTGGTTGCCAATGACGGCGACGTCTCCGCCCTGGCCGGCGCCATGAGCCTGGAGGAAAACAATATTCTGGGTATTGCCATGGGTACCAGCGAGGCTGTGGGCTTTGTGGATGCCAACGGCAACATCACCGGCTGGCTCAATGAGCTGGCTTTCGCCCCGGTGGACGTGTCCCCCAATGCCATGGAGGACGAGTGGTCCGGTGATATCGGCTGCGGCGTGAAGTATTTCTCTCAGGACGGCGTTATCAAGCTGGCGCCTGCCGGCGGCATCGAGCTGGACCCCACCCTCTCCCCCGCTGAAAAGCTGAAGGTGGTGCAGAAAGCCATGGAGGAGGGCAATCCCGGCGCCGAGGCCGTCTACCGCTCCATCGGCGTCTATCTGGGTCACTCCCTGGCTCTTTACCACCACTTCTATGGCTTCAAGCATGTGCTGTTGCTGGGCCGGGTTATGTCCGGCAAGGGCGGAGACATTATCCTGGAAACCTGCAAAAACGTGCTGGCCGACGAGTACCCCGAAATTGCTGGTCAGATCAACCCCACCCTGCCCGATGAGAAGGCCCGCCGGGTAGGCCAGTCTGTGGCTGCCGCCTCTCTGCCCGAACTCAAGTAAAATGCGCCGCCATATCCTCTGTCTGGGAGACTCCAATACCCACGGCTACTGTGCCGATCCTCAGGACTGTGCCGACGGGATATGCCAGCGCTTCAATGAGGAGGAGCGCTGGCCCTGCCTGCTGCAGCAGGGATTAGGGCAGGACTATCTGGTGATTGAAGCGGGCATGTCCGGCCGCACCACCGTCTTTGACGATCCGTTGGAAGAGGGATTGTCCGCCCTGTCCTGCCTGCGCCCCTGCCTGAAAAGCCACCGCCCGCTGGACCTGCTGATTGTTATGCTGGGTACCAATGATACCAAAGAACGGTTTTCCACCAATGCCTATGTGATTGGACGTGGTATGGAGCGGCTGGTGCAGCAGGCCAAGGCCATAGACTGCTGGGGCGGACGCAATCCCAACATGCTCATTGTGGCTCCCAAGGCCATTGAGCCGGGGGTGCTCACCTCCCCTGTGGCGGAGGAAATGGGGCCACGCTGTGTGGAGATTTCCCGTCAGCTTGGAGAGCAGTACCGGCAGGTGGCCCAACGGAACGGCTGTCACTTCCTGGATGCCAATACCCTGGGACTGACCTATAATTCCATCGACTTTATGCACCTGACCCGTGGAGCACATGCCCGTCTGGCAGACGTGCTGGCGGAATTGATTCCCTCTCTGCTTCTTTAACAACACAAAAAGTCCGCAGACCTTGGTTGGTCTGCGGACTTTTTCCATTACTTGCGCTTGGCCAGTTCTTTCCATACCACTTGGGCAATGGCGTCCTGCCCCTCAGGGGAGCGCAGCACCTCCAGCACCATGGCCTTGAACTGTTCTTTGGCCTGTTTGCTGGCAAAGAGCGCCTCCAGCATGGTGGCGCCGCCGCTCTGTACCGGCTCGGGCTTGGGCCGTTTGGGTGCGGGGGTGGGACGGTAGACCGGCTCCTCCTCCCGGCTGGACAATGCCCCGCTCATCCAGTCCTCCTGTCGGGTACGGTCGCCGCTCTCCCCCCGCAGATAGAAAATGGACACCCCAAAATAGGAGGCCAGCTTCTCCTGCTGTTCCTTGGTGGGGGTAGCCCGACCGGTTTCAAATTTTTCAATGGCATTTTTGGGGAAACCCACAGCCGCAGACAGGGCAGGCCGGGACAGCCCCGCCTCATCCCGCAGGGCCTCAATTCTCTGTGCCATCGTTACCATAGCAGTTCACTCCTTTTTTGTATACAAAGCAAAAGGGGGCGGCTGCCCCCTTCTGCATATTTACCGCTCACCCTTATCGTAGGGGATGCCCTCCGCTCTGGGTGCGGCAGACTTTTTGGATGTGAGGGCCAGCACCACCAGGGTAGCCACATAGGGTACCATCTTGTAAATATCGCTGGACCAGCCCAAGTTGGACAGAACGGGAATATTGGCGTAGGTGACCGACAAGGTTTTCATGAAACCGAAGAAAATGGCGGCAAAGAGGATGCGGCCCGGTTTCCACTGGCCAAAGATGAGCACGGCCAGCGCCAAAAATCCGTAGCCGGACACGGTGGCGTTAAAGTTCACCGAGGTGGGAACCACAAAAATCACACCGCCGATGCCCGCCAGGGCGCCCGAAATCAAGGTACCGGCATAGCGCATCTTGTAGACATTGATGCCCACCGAGTCGGCAGCCTGGGGATGCTCGCCGCAGGCCCGCAGCCGCAGGCCGAAGCGGGTCTTGTACAGCACCACAGCGGAAATCACCAGAATGGCAATCCCCAGGTAGGTGGTAATATAGGCCTTCTGGAAGAACATCGGCCCAATCAGAGGAATATCTCCCAAGACAGGCACCTTTTGAATGAGAAAATCGTTTTTGAAGGTGATCTGCTGCACACCCACCATCATACGGGCCACATAGATGGCAAAGGCAGGGGCAAAGGTGTTGATGGCAGTACCGGAAATGGTCTGATCCGCCTTCATGTTAATGGAGGCAAAGGCGTGTACCAGGCTGATGACCACGCCGGACACCGCAGCTACCATCAGGGAGAGGATCAGGATGCCCTGACCGGTGACACTGACCTGCATCATATGCATAAAAAGGATACCGGCAAAAGCGCCGATGATCATGGTACCGTCCAGGGCGATGTTGACGATACCGGAGCGCTCGGCGAACAGGCCGCCCAGGGCCACCACCAGCAGAGGGATGGCAAAGGTCATGGTCTGCTGTACCAGAAAGATCACGAGGTCAAGACCACTCATGCCTGCTCACCTCCTTTCCCGGGATCCACCGGAGGCGGATTCCCGCCTCCCGTTGTAACGTCGGCATTGGCATTTTCCTTCTGTCCCTTTCCCTTGGACAGCTTGGCAATGATCTGGCTGAAGAAGAGGATAAAGGCGGCAAAGTAGACGATGACCGAGGTAATGATGGTAATGACCTGGGATACAAAGCCAAAGCTCTGCATGGCCAGACCGCCTACCGTCAGATAGGCCATGAGAATTCCGGTAAAGATGATGGCAATGGGGTTGGACATGCCCAGCAGTGCCACGGCAATGCCGTCAAATCCCTGCTGCGCCAGGGTATCGGATACCATAATACCGGTACCGGCCCCTGCCAGATAGCTCAGACCGCCGCCGATGCCCGCCAGCGCGCCGGAAATCACCATAGCCTGGACGATATTCCGCTTTTCGCTGATACCGGCATATTTGGCCGCATCCTTGTTGAAACCACAGGCCTTCAGTTCATAACCCATCTTGGTTTTTTCCAGGATGACCCAGATCACCACTGCCAGCAGGATGGCCACCAGAATACCCGCATTGACGCTGGAGGGAGTTCCGCCCTCCACCACAAAGATTGTGTCAAAGCCCAGCTTGGGCAGCTCTGCCGAAGCTGCCGGACGGAAGGACTGGTTTTTAGCCCGGTCATAGAGGAAGGATCGGATGAGCTGGTTGGACATACTCATGGCAATATAGTTCATCATGATACAGGTGATAACCTCATTGATGCCCCGCCATGCTTTCAGCACGCCGGGGAGAATGCCCCATACTGCACCAAAGAGACAGGCTGCCAGAATGGCCACCAGGCAGTGAATCCCGCCGGGCAGGAAGGTCCACTTGACGCCCACATAGACAGCGGCAAAGGCTCCCATCATATACTGACCGGGGGCGCCGATGTTGAACAGGCCGGTTTTCTTGGCAAAGCCCACCGAAAGGCCGGTCATAATCAGGGGGGTGGCGTAGTAGAGCACCTGCCCCAGATTTTTCATGTCGGAAACACCGCCGGTGAGGATGGCCATCATGCCCTCTCCCGCCCGGGAGGCATCGGTAAACAGCAGGACAATGAGTCCCACCAGCATACCGATGAGAATGGCAATGACGGCGGCAATGGTATTTTGTACCCCCTGCCGCTGGAGGGGATTGCCCAGGCCCTTGCCCTTCATTTACTTCCCCTCCTTTCGCTTGGAGCCAGCCATGTAGAGGCCCAGCTCCTGTACGGTCACTGCTTTGGGATCCAAATCGGCCACAATCTGTCCCTCATACATCACCAGAATGCGGTCGGACAGATTCATGACCTCATCCAACTCCAGAGAAACCAGCAGCACCGCTTTGTTCTGATCCCGCTCCGCCACAATCTGACGGTGGATATACTCAATGGCGCCCACATCCAGTCCGCGGGTGGGCTGGACCGCAATAAGCAGATCGGGGTCCCGGTCAATTTCCCGGGCCACAATGGCCTTCTGCTGGTTGCCCCCCGACATGGAGCGGGCAATGGTCTTGCCCCCCTGTCCGGAGCGGATATCATATTTCTCAATCAGCGTTTTGGCGTACTGATTGATCTTGTCATACTTCAAAAAGCCCGCCTGGCAGTACTCCGGCTCAAAATAGCTCTGGAGCACCAGGTTGTAGGACAGGGGATAGTCCAGCACCAGGCCATGCTTATGCCGGTCCTCGGGAATATGGCTCATGCCGTGGGTATTGCGGTGGCGGATGGAGGAGGTGGTGATATCCTCCCCCTTCAGCCTCACCCTGCCGCTGTCTGCCTTGATGAGGCCGGTCACCGCCTGCACCAGCTCGGTTTGTCCATTGCCGTCAATGCCGGCAATACACACAATCTCTCCCCGGCGCACCTGGAAGGTCACATTGTCCACCACTTTTTTCCCGTGTTCCTTGTTGACCACGGTAAGCCCTTCCACCTCAAAAACCACATCGCCGGGATGGGCCTCCTCTTTCTCCACGTTCAGGGATACCTTGCGACCCACCATCATTTCGCTCATCTCCTCTTTGGAGACGTCGGCCACGTTGACGGTGCCTACATACTTCCCCTTGCGCAGCACAGTACAGCGGTCTGCCACCTCTTTGATCTCGTTGAGCTTGTGGGTGATGAAGAGGATGCTCTTGCCCTCGGCAGCCAGCTCCTTCATAATCTTCATCAGCTCAGTGATCTCCTGAGGCGTCAGCACTGCGGTAGGCTCGTCAAAGATAAGAATCTCATTGTCCCGGTAGAGCATTTTCAGAATCTCCACCCGCTGCTGCATCCCCACCGTAATATCCTCAATGAGGGCGTCCGGGTCTACCCGCAGGCCATACTGCTCCGACAGAGCAACCACCTTTTTCCGGGCGTCATCCATTTTCAAAAAGCCGCCCTTGGTGGTCTCCACCCCCAAAATTATGTTCTGGAGCACAGAGAAGTTGTGTACCAGCTTGAAGTGCTGATGCACCATACCGATGCCCAGGTCATTGGCATCGTTGGGGTCTTTGATGTTCACCTCTGCTCCGTTTTTTTTGATGACCCCCTGTTCCGGCTGGTACAGCCCGAACAGGACGCTCATCAGAGTCGATTTTCCTGCGCCGTTTTCTCCCAGCAGCGCATGGATTTCTCCCTTTTTCAGCTGTAGGGTAATGTTGTCATTGGCAATGATACCAGGGAACTCCTTGGTAATGTTACACATCTCAATGACATATTCGCTCATCCGCCATCCCTCCCCTATGTGGTATTTCCCATGAAAAAAGAAATAAACTGCACCGCAGTTTATTCGGTTAACAATATTATACCTTCTTCCCCCCACACACGCAAGCAAAAGTACCTGATGCGCATAAAAAATGGGCGGACGCTGTCCGTCCGCCCACAAAAATGGAAAAATTTACTCTACAGTCACCGTCACATTGGTGCAGCCCAGATCATTGGGAGAGGCAATGGGATTGCCGTCGGCATCGGTGTCCTTCTGCAGTACAATTTCGCCGGCAGCCAGCTGGTTAAAGAGAGCCTCATAATCAGCCTGATTGAAGGTAGTCCACTTGGAGGTGGCCATGGGCAGCTGAACGGCGCCCTCGGCAGCACCCAGGGTCAGATTCTGACCACCCACGGAGAAGTTGTCGTTATAGTAGGAATCCAGCATCTGCTCCACGGCGGCAGCCAGGCCCTTCATGGCGGAGGACACCACAGTGTCGGACTCAGAGGACTGGTCCACGTCCACGCCGATGACCAGGCCGTTGTTCTGCTGGGCAGCAGCCATCACGGAGTTGCCCACGGAACCGCCGCAGCCGAAGATGATCTCCGTGCCGGCGCTGTACCAGCTGGCAGCACGGGTCTGAGCCTCGGGAGTGGCGTCAAAGCCGTCGGTGTTGAAGTAACGCATCTCTACGGTGATGCCCAGCTCCTTGGCGGCATCGTTGGCGCCCTGGACATAGCCGTAACCGTAACGGATGACGGCGGGGACAGGCTGACCACCGAAGAAGCCCAGCTTGGTGTAGCCGTCCTTCACGGCGGCGTAACCGGCCAGATAGCCCACCTGCTCCTCAGAGAAGAGGATGCCCACGGTGTTGTCGGCAGTCTTGAAGTCGCTGTAGTCGGCATTGTGGGGATTGCCGTCGATGAGGACAAACTTCACGTCGGGGTGGTTGTCCTGCACCAGATAGACAGGCTCCTCAAACAGGAAACCGGGGGTCACAACCACCTTGGCGCCGTCGCTGATGGCCTGCTCCATGGCGGTGACATAGTCGTTGGTGGTGGCGTCTACAGGCTTGTAGTACTTACAGGTCTTGTCATTGGCCTGACAGTAGGCAACGATGCCCTCCCAGGTACCCTGGTTGAAGGACTTGTCGTTGATATCGCCCTTATCGGTGATCATGGCAATCTCAAAGCTGCCATCCTCTGCCAGAATCTCGGTGGGAATCTTGGTGCTCTCTTCTCCATTTCCGGCAGGCGTCTCGCTGCTGCCGGCAGCAGGTGTCTCACTGTTCCCGGCAGGGCTTTCGCCGCTGGGGGCGGTGCTGGTACAGGCGGCCAGACCGAAGACCATGGCCAGCGTAAGCAGCAGTGCAAGGAGTTTCTTTGTCTTCTTCAATGTGATCTACCTTCCTTTCAACAAAATGGCCCAGGTCGGTACAGAACTTACGTATCTCTCCCTCCTGAGCTTGGCTTTATTATACACGTTTTTTGTACAAAGGGCAATCTGCATTTTACACAAACCAAGTATATTTTACAAGCCCCGTACATCCCCCTCACATGGAGAGAGGCTGCTGCAATTCATTGCAGCAGCCTCTCTTGTCAGGACTCCACCCGCTCCAGGCGCATGACGGACACCTCAAAGGCGGTACGCTGGCTGGCCTGACCGTTTTCCTGCTTGGTATAGTCCCGGCTCTGGAGCCGTCCCTCCAGGCGCACGCCGTCTCCCACCTCCAGTTCCCCGCAGCACCGGGCCAAGGCCCCCCAGGTAATGCAGGGTAAGTAATCTGCCCGTCCATACCGCCGGTTGACCGCCAGCATCAAATCGCAGATCTCTCTGCCCAGTGGGGTACGGCGAAACACCGGCGGCTTGCACAGCACCCCTGCCAGGGTAAGCTTATTTTCATCGGGACCATCCTCCTGCTCCAGCGTCTTAGCGTGGAGGGTAATCACCAGCCGGCTGCCAATGCCGGTACGGTTGTTGAAGGAGCGCACCTCCCCCTCCACCCTCACCGGCATTCCTGCCTCTATTGGACCATTCTCCAGCATGCGTTTGGGGACAATCACGTTGAGGCAATCGGTACACCCGGACAAGCGCTGTACCTTGAGGGGAAATGTCTCATATCCCACACCGTGAGTCTCATGGGACCACACCGGGGCTGCCGCCGCCGTTCCCCGGAGGAAAGCCCGGTTCTCGTTCCATCCTGTCTGCATTGTAAACCACGCTCCCGTTCAGGTTCTCTGTGGCCACTATATGCAGGTTTGTCCCAGTCTATGCCGGGGCTATGTAAGGCCGCTGCCTGCGGCCTTGCGCTACTGCTGGTTCTGCCAGTCGGCAGGATAGACAAAATATAAAAACCGGGCATGTCCCGTGACGGAAAATTCAATGCCGCTCCCCTTTGGGATATAAATCAGCTCCCCCGGCCCGGCAGTGACAATGCGGCCGTTGCAGCGGATGTGGAGCTGCCCGCTGATCACATAGTCCATTTCGTCATAGTTCAGAGTCCAGGGAAAGGTGGTGTCGGTCACCTCCATAATGCCCACGCCCAGCCGGGGGGACTGTTCCAGCGAAAAGAGATCCCGGGTATACACCCTGTCCCCCGGATTGCCGGTGTCCATCCGGTGTTGTTCGGTGACGGCCAGTTCCGGCACCTTCACCGCCTGCACACCCCCCGCCAGATGGGCTTGCAGCACCTGGCGGATGATGGCCTCAATCTGTTGTTTATCCATGCTGTACCTCCCTCCGGGTCAGGAACATGGCCACACCTACCGCAGTCACGCCTCCCACCAGTTTTCCCACAATCATGGGAAAAATCATCTCAGCATCAAATCCGGCAGTAAAGCCCAGATGATCGCCGAACACAAAGGCCGCCGACACCGCAAAGGCTACATTGATGATTTTACCCCGCCGGTCCATGTCGTGGAGCATCTGGAACATGGGGATGTTATTGGCCAGCGTAGCCACCAGCCCTGCCGCCGCCACATCATTCATCCCCAGCAGTCCCCCCAGCTTCATCAG
>CALWOK010000159.1 GCA_944383125.1 uncultured Flavonifractor sp. | reverse complement strand
CAGATCGCCGGAGCCCAGACCGGCATCGCTCATGGCCTGACGGACGGGGCCGGCGGTGGCCTCTACCAGAGAAGCGGTGAGCTGATCGAACTTGGCCCGGGTCAGGGTCAGATCCAGATGCTTGGGGCCGGTGGCGTCAGCGGTGATATAGGGCAGGTTGATGTTAGTGGAGGTAACGCCGGACAGCTCAATCTTGGCCTTCTCAGCGGCCTCCTTCAGACGCTGCATGGCAACCTTATCACCGGTCAGGTCAATGCCGGAGTCCTTCTTGAACTCGGCAGCCATCCAGTCCATCACGGCCTTGTCAAAGTCATCGCCGCCCAGACGGTTGTTGCCGGCGGTGGCCAGTACCTCAATGACGCCGTCGCCCACTTCCAGAACGGATACATCGAAGGTACCGCCGCCCAGGTCGTACACCATGATCTTCTGATCGGTTTCCTTATCCACACCGTAGGCAAGGGCAGCGGCGGTGGGCTCGTTGATGATACGCTTGACATCCAGACCGGCAATCTTACCGGCGTCCTTGGTGGCCTGACGCTGGGCGTCGGTGAAGTAAGCGGGGACGGTAATGACTGCCTCGGTGACGGTCTGGCCCAGATAGGCCTCAGCATCCGCCTTCAGCTTCTGGAGAATCATAGCGGAGATTTCCTGAGGAGTATAGGCCTTGTTGTCAAGGTTGACTTTGTAGTTGGTACCCATCTCACGCTTGATGGATGCGATGGTGCGGTCGGGGTTGGTGATGGCCTGGCGCTTGGCTACCTGGCCCACCATACGCTCGCCGTCTTTGGAAAAGGCTACCACAGAGGGGGTGGTACGGTTGCCCTCTGCATTGGCGATGACAACGGCCTCGCCGCCCTCCATAACAGCCACGCAAGAGTTGGTGGTACCAAGGTCGATACCGATGATCTTAGACATAGTCAATTCCTCCAATATATTGTAAATTGTTTTTTACACAGGGATGGGTCAGGGTGGACACTGTGCACCCTGATGTCACACTTGGCCTGCCAGAGGCGGTGCAGCGCTTCTGCTTAATTTGCCACTTTTACCATGGAGAAGCGGATAACCTTTTCTCCGTTGCGAAACCCGGCCTGGAACACCTCAACAATGGTATTCTCTCCGGCGTTCTCATCCTCCACATGCATGACTGCATTGTGGAGATTGGGGTCAAACGCCTCGCCCAGGGCGGGGATTTCCTCAATGCCCAGCTTGGTGAGCACCTCACGCAGCCCGGCCATGGTCATTTCCACACCCTTTTTGTAGGCCTCATCGGCAGTTTCCTGCTTTAAGGCCCGTTCCAGATTATCGTATACCGGCAGGAAGGCTGCGGCGGTCTCTGCCTTGGCGTCCGCCCAGGCAGATTCCTTTTCCTTCTGGCTGCGGCGGCGGTAATTTTCATACTCGGCGGCCAGCCGGAGGAATTTGTCTTCCTGATCGGTCAAATTCTGTTTTAAAGCCTCCAGCTCTTCCAACAGGGGATTGGCGACCTCCTCGGCAGCCTCAGGGCTGGAGGCCTGGGTGGTCTGCTCCTCCTGGAGGACCTCTTCGGGCTGCTTTTCTTTCTTACTCATGGGATGCACTCATCTCCTATTTTTTCTCGTTTCCGTCCGGCGGCAATTCTCCCTGACCAAACAGCCGGGACAGGCCTTCCGCCAGATAGGACAGCCGGGCGGTGATTTTTGCATAATCCATCCGGGTAGGTCCCACCACGCCGATCACGCCCCGCATTCCCTCTCCAATGTCATAGCTGGCTACCACTACACTGGTGTTTTTCAGGGCGTCGGCCACATTTTCCGGGCCAATCAGGATGTTCATGGGGGTATCTTTGGGGATGGGGAACCGACCGGGGTCGGCGTCCTCCGACAAATAACTCAGCAGAGGCTGGGCACGCTCCAGGGAGCGGTATTCCGGCAGCTCCAGCAGATGGGCAATGCCGGAGGTGTAGACAGTGCGCTGCTCCAGACTCTCCAGTACCTCCATGGCAAAGGAAACCACCAGGGAAATCAGACCATAGGCCTCGCCGGCAGCGTGCTGGGCCACCCGCATCAGCTCCGGGGTAATCTCATTGAGCGGCAGACCGGTGAAGGTGGCGTTGAGCAGGGTGTTGAGCATTTGCAGCTGGGCCTCGGTCAGATCGGAGGGCAGCCGGATGAGCCGATTGCGCACCACATTGGTGTCCGTCATGACCACAATGATAAAGGCGTTGCGCTCCACCATCAGCAGGTCAAACCGGCGAATAGTCACCCGGCTCATGCCGGAGGAGAGGGCAAAGGCGGGGTAGTTGGTCAGTTGAGCCACAACCCGCCCGGCCTGGTCCAGAATCCGGTCCAGTTCCTGCATCTTCATGCGGAGGGCCTGGTTGATCCGCTGGGTCTCCTGTAAAGAGAGCTTATGCTCTTCCATCAGCTCGTTCACATAGAACCGATAGCCCTGGGGGGAGGGAATCCGTCCGGCGGAGGTGTGGGGCTTTTCCAGCAGCCCCAGGGATTCCAGATCGGCCATCTCATTGCGGATGGTGGCCGAAGAGACCGACATGCCGATGGCCTGGGCAATGGCCTTGGAGCCAACCGGCTCGGCCGACTGAATATAGCTTTCGATGATGGCACGCAGGATTCGCTTTTTCCGCTCGGTTAAATCCACAGCTGCCACCTCACTTTCGGTTTAGCACTCAAACTCCCTGAGTGCTAAACATAATGTAGCACCCTCAGGCACAAAAGTCAAGAGTCAGGGTTGTAAATTAAATGTGAACGAAAAAAAGTAGCAGATGCCAACGCCGATTGCAAACAGAATCTGCTGCACTGGCATGCCCCTATGGTATGACATCATGCGAAAAAACAGAAGAGAACAAAACATCGGCGTACCGCAGCCTGCGGTACGCCGATGTTTTGTATGCAAAAATCAGTTGGAGGCAGTATCCAGGTCGGTATCGCCGCCCCAGATCATATTCTTGCGCAGCTCCTCGCCCACGATCTCCATCTGGTGCTTCTTCAGAGCGGCACGCTTGGAATTGAAGAAGGTGCGGCCGTTCTTGTTCTCGGCAATCCACTTGCCGGCAAAGGTGCCGTCCTGAATGTCAGCCAGCACAGCCTTCATGTTCTTCTTGGTTTCCTCGTAGGGGAGGACACGGGGGCCGGACACATACTCGCCATACTCGGCGGTGTCGGAGATAGAGTAGTTCATGGCAGCCACGCCGCCCTTGTTGATCAGGTCAATGATGAGCTTCATCTCGTGGATGCACTCAAAATAGGCGTTCTCAGGCTCATAACCGGCTTCCACCAGCACTTCAAAACCGCAGCGCATCAGGTCCACCACGCCGCCGCAGAGCACCGTCTGCTCGCCGAAGAGGTCGGTCTCGG
>CALWOK010000158.1 GCA_944383125.1 uncultured Flavonifractor sp. | reverse complement strand
GTTTGAATCACAATCCCTTCCCCTTTCCATTGTTCCAGGCGCATCTGGTGCACTCCTATGATGGGTCCGCCTGCCTGATTGTTGCGTCTATTGTAGCACCTGCAAGCACAAATGGAAAGCAGCTTTCGCATGGTTTCGGTCAGCGCAGCGCCGCTGGTGCGCTCCACACCAGGGTAGTTGACCACCTCTGAGGTAATGGTGATCTGTCCGCCGAAGCGGTCCTGTTCCACCACCACCACCCGATAGCAGGCCCGGGCCAGATAGAGGGCGGCGGTCAGTCCCGCCGGACCGCCGCCAATGACCACCACGTCATAGAGATGTTCCATCTGCTCCATGGCTTACAGCTGGCCCACCAAATCCAGGCTGGGCTTCAGGGTCTCAGCGCCGGGCTGCCACTTGGCGGGGCATACCTCGTCCCCATGCTCCGCCACAAACTGGCAGGCCTGCACCTTCCGCAGCAGCTCGTCGGCATTGCGGCCCACATTGCCGGCGTTGACCTCATAGGCCACAATCTTCCCCTCGGGATTTACAATGAAACTGCCCCGCTCAGCCAGGCCATCGGCTTTGATATACACCTCAAAATCCTCAGACAGGCAATGGGTGGGATCGGCCAGCATGGGGTACCGGATCTTCTGAATGCGCTCAGAGGCGTCATGCCAGGCCTTGTGTACAAAATGGGTATCACAGGAGACGGCATAGATCTCGCAGCCCACCGCCTGGAACTTCTCATAGAGGTTGGCCAGATCCTCCAGTTCCGTGGGACAGACAAAGGTAAAGTCGGCGGGATAGAAGAAAAACACGCTCCACTTGCCCAGTATGTCCGCCTTGCTGACGGAGCGGAAGGCATTGTCCTGATAGCACTGAACGGTAAAATCGGCAATTTCTTTTTGAATCAGGGACATAGAATCGTACCTCCATTTCGATATTTTTGAGGTTAGCTATAGCTAACCATCACGTATTATGCAAAACTCCCGGCTTGCCGTCAAGAAGAATTTAAAAAAATTTTGGGGGACATGCCACGGCACTGGATACGATGGGTATATTCATGATGGCCCATCACGCAACAAAGCAGGAGCGGTCCGGCATGCGGAGCGCTCCTGCTGCAGCAATTCTAAAACATATGGATTACAAAAAGAGCAATAGGCTGATCGCCATAACCACCATGCCGGAAATCAGGCCATAGAGGGAGAGATGGTGCTCTCCGTATTCCCGGGCCGCCGGGAGCAGTTCATCAAAGGAGATAAACACCATAATGCCGGCCACTCCGGCAAACAGCACACCGAATACGGTGTCGCTCATAACAGGGCGCAAGATCAACCAGCCAAGCAATGCGCCCAACGGCTCTGCCAGTCCGGAGAGAAAGGAATAGCGAAAGGCCTTTCGCCGGGAACCGGTAGCCTGATAGATGGGTACAGACACCGCAATACCCTCCGGGATATTGTGGATCGCAATGGCCACCACAATGGGAATGGCGACTCCAGGCTCCTGCAAAGCCGACACAAAGGTGGCCAGCCCCTCTGGAAAGTTATGGATGGCAATGGCCAGCGCCGTAAAGACGCCCATACGCATCAGCCGCCCCGGCTGTGGTGCATCCCTCTCCGTATCCTCCATGAGCTTTACTTCATGGGGATTTTCTGCGGAGGGGATCATCTGATCAATCACAGCAATCACCAGCATCCCACCAAAAAAAGCAGCAACCGTTGCCCAGCTGCCTGCTCTTGTACCCAGTTCGGCAATCAATGACTCCTGTGCTTTGAAAAATATTTCAATCATCGAGACATAAATCATGACGCCGGCGGAAAAGCCCAGGGAAACCGACAAAAATTTCCGGTTGGTGTGCCGGTACAGAAAGGCAATGCCGCTGCCGATCCCGGTACTCAGTCCTGCCAGCAGCGTCAGGAAAAATGCAAATAAGACAGTATAGTCCAAAAGATCCCTCCTTTTTGTCGTGGTTAGCTTTAACAAATTACATTGATTCTAGCATGTTCCCCCTGATCTGTCAACGGCGTTCTGGCCAATTGCCCTGTACTGCTGCCTGCCCCAACCTCAATTCAGTCTTGACATCATGAAAGGTTTGGTATACCATGTGAAAGACAACGGTTAGAAAATACTAACCATTTTTTGTACATCCTGGTTACATTATACTAACCATCGAGGAGTGAAGGCAATGAAACAACATCGTTTCTGGGCATGGGGTGCGGTCATCTGCATGCTGATGGTCATGGTAACAGGTTACAAGCGGAAATAAGAAAGGAAGAAGAAACATGAACGTTTACACAAAACTGGCTTGCTTCGTTGGGGGCGTACTGTTCGGCTCGGTGGGGATTAAGCTTTTGTCCAGCAAGGACGCAAAAAACGCCTATATCCACGCTGCCGCCGCCGGACTGCGGATGAAGGATTGTGTGATGCAGACTGTCACCACGGTACAGGAAAACGCCGCTGACATTCTCGCTTCCGCCAGAGATCTGAATGACGAGCGGGCTGCCAAGGAGAGCGAAGCGACTGCCGCTGCCGCAGCAGAGTGCGTGGAAGCCTGACCGCAGCAGAGGGAGCCGCCCTGCGGCTCTCTTTTTTTATGAAGGAGGACAACGCATGTATGCAACAATCCTGCACGAAAGCCGGGGGCGCATCCGGCTCAAGGTGCAGCAGAAACGGATGACCTTGGAACAGGCCGATCTGCTGGAAGCTTGGCTGCAGCGAAAATCCTGGGCCAGGCAAGTGACGGTTCATGAGCGGACGGGCTGTATTATCTTATATTATCAAGGGGACAGACAGGCGGTTCTGGATGAGATCCGCCGCTTTTCCTGGCAGGAGGCAAGAGAACGCATCTCCCTGCCCGTCCACAGCAGCCGGGCGCTGAACCGGAAATTTGAAGAAAAGCTCGTCGGTAAAATTGCCATCAAGGCGTTTTGCACGCTGTTTTTACCTCCCCCTGTACGGATTGCCCGCATCCTTTGGCATATGGTGCCGTTTGTGCGCCGGGGCATACACTGCCTGCTGCGCCGCCGCATTCAGGTAGAACTGCTGGATGGTCTGTCCATCACCATCTCTGCCCTCCGGAGGGATTTTGGTACAGCAGGCGCTGTGATGTTCCTGCTGGAGGTGGGAGAGCTTCTGGAGGCATGGACCCGGAAAAAGTCCATGGAGGACCTGGCCCGGTGTATGTCCCTCCATGTGGACCGCATCTGGCTGCGCACCTCCCAGGGTGAGGTGCTGGTGCCGGTGGCACAGATCCAGCCCGGAGATGCTGTGGTGGTACGCTCCGGCGGCGTCATTCCCATGGATGGTATTGTGCTGGAGGGGGAAGTCACCGTCAACCAGGCCTCTCTGACCGGAGAATCCCTTCCGGTCCTCAAACGGCCCGGCGGCACCGTCTACGCAGGTACGGTTGTGGAAGAGGGCGAATGTGTGCTGGAAGTCCGGCAGAGTTCCGGCCAGAGCCGCTATGATCAGATTGTCCATATGATTGAACACTCGGAACAAATGAAGTCAGTGTCCGAAAGCAAAGCGGAGCATCTGGCCGACAAGCTGGTCCCCTATACCTTTGCAGGCAGTATTCTGAGCTTTCTCCTGACCCGCAATGTCTCTCGTGCTCTTTCGGTGCTGATGGTGGATTTCTCCTGTGCGCTGAAACTGGCCATGCCCTTGGCCGTACTTTCAACCATGCGGGAGGCCGGAAAAGCCCATATCACTGTCAAGGGCGGCAAATTTCTGGAAGCCGTTGCGGCAGCAGATACCATTGTCTTTGACAAAACCGGCACGCTGACGCACGCCTGCCCCAAGGTTGCCAAGATCATTCCCTTCGGGGGAAGGGACGAGCGGGAGATGCTGCGGCTTGCCGCCTGCCTGGAGGAGCATTTCCCCCATTCCATGGCCAACGCCGTGGTGGAGGAGGCCAAACGACAGGGACTTACCCATGATGAATTCCACTCCAAGGTGGAGTATCTGGTGGCACACGGCATTGCCAGCACTGTCAACGGAGCACGTGTGCTCATTGGCAGCGCACATTTCGTCTTTGAAGACGAGGGGTGTGTGATCCCGGAGGGAGAACAGGCCCGCTTTGACGCCCTGCCTGCGGAATACTCCCATCTGTATCTTGCAGCAGGCGGGAAACTGGCAGCGGTTATCTGCATTTCCGATCCTTTGCGGGAGGAGGCCGGAGCTGTTCTTTCCGCTTTGCGGAGCATGGGTATCGCCAAAACCGTCATGCTTACCGGAGACAGCCGGCGTACCGCTGCCTCCATTGCGGCACAGCTGGGCGTGGAGGACTTCCGGGCCGAGGTTCTGCCCGCTGATAAGGCGGAGTTTGTGGCTCAGCTGCGCAAGGAGGGCCACACGGTTTTGATGGTGGGCGACGGCATCAACGACTCCCCTGCCCTCTCGGAAGCGGACGCCGGAATCGCCATCAGCGATGGGGCCGCCCTGGCCCGGGAGATTGCCGATATCACCATTGCCGCCGATACGCTGTGGGAACTGGTGGAGCTGCGGCGCATTGCGGAAGCACTGATGCGGCGCATCCACTCCAATTACCGCTTTGTCATCGGATTCAACGGGGGCCTGATTGCATTGGGGATTGCCGGTATTTTGCCTCCGGCCATCTCTGCAACCCTGCATAACCTGTCCACCCTGGGCGTCAGCCTGCGGAGCATGAGTCCGCTGCCCTGCCGGGAACAAAGAATACCATAGCCTTTTTCCGCAAACAGAAGAACCTCCGGGTGAACCGGAGGTTCTTCTGTTTGCGGCAGCGTTCCTGGACCTCACCTGTCATAGCGGGATGCTAGGCCGAGTAGTAGGAAATGTGGAGCCTGCCCGTTTGATCAAGGCAGGTTTTTGCCTCCACCTCATACACCTGGCGAAGAAATGCTTCTGTCAAGAGGGTTCCAGGGGAGCCGCTGCCCACAATTTCTCCATCTTTCAGCGCATACAGGCGGTCACAGTACATGGCGGCCAGGTTCAAATCGTGAATGGCAGAGATGACCGTTCGATTCAGCTGTTTCACAATATCCATCAACTGGAGCTGAAACTTGATGTCCAGATGATTGGTAGGCTCATCCAGGATCAGGCAAGGGGTATCCTGCGCCAGCGCACGAGCCAAGATCACACGCTGCTGCTCTCCGCCAGAAAGCGTGGCAAAGGAGCGTGCGGCAAAGGAATCCATCCCAACCGTTTCCAGCGCCTCACACACAGCCTGATGATCCTGACTGGTATCCCGCTCAAGGGCACGTTTGTGCGGCGCCCTGCCCATCATCACCACATCATACACAGAAAAGTCAAAGTGATAGTAGTTGTGCTGGGCTACCACAGCAATCCGGCGTGCTGATTGCTTATAAGAATAGCGCCCCAGTTCCTTCCCATCCAGATAGACGGCTCCATGGCTGGGCTTGAGCACCCGATAGAGGCATCTCAGCAAGGTACTCTTTCCACTTCCGTTGGGGCCAATCAAACCAACCAGTTCTTTGTGGCCCACCTGAATGTCTACTCCTTTGAGAATCTGGCTGCCGCCCAGCAGTGCCTGAAGCTGTTGCGTATCAAGTTCCATTAGTCACTGCCCCCAAAGCCATAGGATTTGTTGATCATCAAATAGGCAAATACCGGCGCACCTATCAGGGCAGTCAGAATGCCAATGGGCAGTTCATTGCCCGGCAGTATTATGCGGCAAAGCACATCGGCCCAGAGAAGGAAAACCGCACCGGACAGGGCGGATAACGGAATCAGCCGTTTATGATCTGTACCAAAAAACATACGCACCATGTGAGGTATGATCAATCCCACAAACCCAATCAGCCCTGCTTTGTACACGACAAATCCCACAAGCAATGCGCTTACCGTCAGATAGAGGAGCCGCCAGCGGGACAAATTGGTACCCAATGTAATGGCAGCGTCATCTCCCAGCAGAAACAGGTTCAGGTTGCGGTATTGGGTCCAAAGAAAGAGGGTCCCCACCCATACAACTGGCAGAATGACCGCATTACCGGCCCAGTCAGCACCAGCCAAGCTGCCCATGGACCACTGCACAACCGCTGTGGCAGCATGGTCGTCGTTGAGGATGTAGATAAACAGATTGGAAAAGCCTGAACAGATTGCGCTCATTGCAGCGCCCGCCAAGAGCAGCTTGACCGCATTGACCCGTCCGCCCAGGTTGGCCAGAGCCATCACACTGCAGGACACCACAAAGGCCCCTATACATCCGAACAGGCCCATGGAAGCGCCTCCCAGAGCGGTACCGGCTCCCAGCAGCATGGCCAGAGAAGCGCCCAGATAGGCGCCTGAAGATACGCCCAGTATATAAGGATCCGCCAGCGGGTTTTTTACAATAGCCTGCATCACCACGCCGCACACAGACAGGCCCATGCCGACCCCAAGGGCCAGGAGAATCCTGGGCAGGCGAATCAGCCACACGACATCGTGGATGCCCCCTTTTCCCCAAAGGCCGGGATCACCTATGCCAAACAGTTCATGCAGAATGACCTGATATACCTGCTCCAGGGGGATATACATGGTACCAAAGCTGACCGCTGCCAATATGGAAAGCAGCAGCACCGCCACAAGAACCATACAGACCATCAGCCAGGCCCCGTTATGCCGCACCACACTTCTCCGCTGGTATTTCATTTACAGCTCCAGGTGGGGATACATACCCTGTGCCAGCGTTTTGAGTCCGTCTATGGTACGAGGGCCACTGGCATACATATCACCCAGCATGATGGGGTAAATCCGTCCATTCTGAACCGCAGAAAGACTGGCAAATGCCGGATCGTCCTGGATGAACCCAAGCTGTGCGGCTTTCACAGACTCAGGCTGATCTCCGGCATAAGCCATGTAGACAACAAAGATCACATCAGGGTCGCAGGCCACCAAATCCTCTTTCCCCATTTCTTGGCCCTGTGGCTGGGCCAGCTCACCGCCCAACGCCACCACCATGTCGCCTGCCAGGGTATCGGCGCCATAATTCGTTATGCTGCCGCTGATCGGTTCCACTACCGCCACTCGTACAGGGTCCTGGCCCCGGACGGCCGACAGAGTGGTTTCTACCTGTCCCTTCATCTCCTCAATAAGGGCGTTCGATCTGTCTTCCACGTTGAAGATCTTGCCGATGTTCATAATGTCGGTATACTCATTCTCCAGCGTACGCACGCCACCGGGTACGGTATTGGAATTCATATAGGTTGCCACCCCTTTTTCGTTCCAGCCGTACACATCACCCAATTTTTTCTCTCCAAAATAAGATCCCCAGGAAAAAATCATATCGGGTTCCAGCAAAGTTACGGTCTCCAGATCGGGCGCAAACACAGCGGAATCATACTTCATGCGGGCAAAGCCGCTCTTCCACTCGTCCTTTACCTCGTTATCCAGGCCATAGGAGGCCAGCACATGCTCTTCCAGGCCCAGGGCAATCATGGTTTCAATACAACCCTGGTATACACACAAAACCCGCTCCGGCGCCTTTTCATAGGTAGCGGTAACCGCTTGACCAGCGTAATCATAATTGGTTATGGTCACTGGATAGTGGTTGTCCCCACCCGGCATTTCTGAAGCCATGACAGGTGTTGTACTGGCAGCGGGGGATGGGAGTTCCTGTTGTGCAGCCCCTCCCGAGCAGGCAGCCAGAGAAAGGCTCAACGCTGATGTGAGCAGTAAAGATACCATGGCGTGTTTCCGATGCATAGAAAAGTCCTCCGTTTCTTATCCTTGATATATGCTCTCACCGTAAAAAAGAAAAGCCCGCTTTCCAAAGAAAGCGGACCTCCAGATCTACCAGCACGGCAGGACTGGATAGGTTTCTTTCTGCGGAAGATGCCTATCCCCTATCCAAGCAGGTTTCCTGGCTTACGGCTCTGTGCGCACCACACCTTCTCATCCCGCATGGCAGTGGGACAATGGCTGTTGTGGTTTGCTCCCCGTTTACAGTGACCGGATCGCTCGGGACTTTCACCCGATTCCCTTTTCACCCAATTTGCACTGGGCACTTGGAAGGACGTGTTTTATTTAGCTGTATTGTAATCGATGGCTCGCTTCCTGTCAAGAGGCTGCAGGTTATGAAAGGGTCTGTTGCAGCGTTGGATTTGGAACAACCAGAGCAAAGAAACCGTGAGAGAGAACCGCCCATGCAGCGGTTCTCTCTCACGCTTTCCACGATTTTTTTGTCTCAACCTTTGACTGCGCCGCTGGTCAGGCCCTGAATAAAATACCGCTGGAGAAATACGAAGATGATCGTAACCGGTATGGCAGAAACCACACTGGCTGCCATCATAGCGCCCCAGTTGGTAGAGGCCTCCCCCAGGAAGGTCATCACCAGGCCGGAGGCCAGCGTACGGCTGGACTGGTCCGTCACCAGCGTCATGGAATAGAGCAGATCGTTCCAGCTCCACACAATGCCATAGATGGCAATGCTGATCATACCGGGGACGGAAATCGGGAAAATGATGCGGAACATAATCTTCAGGCTGGAGGCTCCGTCCAGCTTGGCGCTCTCAATCAAGGCGTCGGGAATCTGGTCAAAGTAGGATTTGAGCGTCCAGGTCCCTACCGGAAGGGTAAAGACCACATAGGAGATGAGCAGCGCCCAGTAAGTATCCAACAGGCCCAGGTTCTGCATCAGCACATAGATGGACAGCAGCAGAATGGCCTGGGGAAGGCCTGGCTCATCATGAACATACCCATTACCAGCCTGCGGCCCCGATAGCGGAACTTGGAAAAGCTGTATCCCGCAAAGGCGCACACCATGGTGGCCAGAAAGCTGCTGCAAAAGGACACCACAAGAGAGTTCTTCAGATAGGTCATGATGGTTGGATCGGTAATGATCCGCAGGATATTGTCCAGTGTGACTGTGCCGGTAAAAAAGTCCATGCTGAAGGTTTCAGCGGAGGGCTTGAGGGCGGTGTTGATCATCCACAGCAGAGGGAGAAATACAAACGCGCCGATGAGCAGGAGAAACAGCCAGAAAAAG
>CALWOK010000157.1 GCA_944383125.1 uncultured Flavonifractor sp. | reverse complement strand
GGTTGAGGGAGGAGAACACCCCCTCGGATACCCCGCCCAGCCGGGTGGAAAAGCCGTGGGATACCCCGCCGGCTTCCTCAAAGCCGTCGGCGGTGAGATAAACCAGACCATTCTTGTTGTGTTCAATGATGTTCATGGGAGCCCTCCTTGGGGGTTGCTCTGGACTGATGAGGGGGGAAAGGTCAGCATGGGTTGGTCTGCCTCTGGAACCATTCCTGCCCCTGTATTACAGATCGGGATGGTATTCCGGGCAGGTGCATTTCTTGAACTTTTTGCCGCTGCCACAGGGACAGGGGTCGTTGGGGCCAATCTTCTGGCCCTTTTTCACAGGCTGCTTTTTCACGGTGCCGTCGGCTCCGGCGCTCTCGCCGGTGACCTTGGCCACCCGCTCCCGCTTCACCGTGGCGCCAGTCTGCACCCGGGCCAGGAAAATGCGCCGCAGGGTTTCCTCCTGGATGGCGGCAATCATCCGCTCAAACATCTCATAGCCTTCCCGCTTGTACTCCACCACCGGGTCGGTCTGGCCGTAGGCCCGCAGGCCGATGCCCTGGCGCAGCTCCTGCATGGCGTCAATGTTGTCCATCCAGTACTCGTCTACCACCCGGAGCATCATCACACGCTCCAGTTCCCGCATGAGCGTCTCGCCCAGTTCGGACTCCTTTTTGCTGTAAACCTCTACCGCCTTGTTGTGGAGCAGCTCCTCCAGGTCGGATGGGCCGTACTGCTCCAGCTGGGCGTCGTCAAAGCGGAAGTCATCGGGGCTGAGGAACATCCCACGGTACTGGGCGCACACCTCCCGCCAGTTCTCGGCGTCCATGTGCTTGTTCTCGCCCATGTGGGCCTGAACCTCATTGGAAATGACGGTGGACAGCATGGTCTGGACGGATTCCTTCAGGTTTTCTCCGTCCAGCACCTTGCGGCGCTGCTCGTAAATCACCTTACGCTGGGTATTCATCACGTCGTCGTACTCCAGCACCGTTTTCCGGGTCTGGAAGTTGCGGGACTCCACCTGCCGCTGGGCGTTCTCAATCACGTTGGACAGCATCTTGGAGTCCAGAGGGGTATCCTCGTCCACACCCAACTTATCCATCATGCCCATGACCCGCTCGGAGCCAAACAGCCGCATGATATCGTCCTCCAGGGACAGGAAGAACCGGCTCTCGCCCGGGTCTCCCTGACGGCCGGCACGGCCCCGCAGCTGGTTGTCAATCCGGCGGGACTCGTGGCGCTCGGTGCCCAGAATGAACAGGCCGCCCACATCCCGCACCTTGTCGGCCTCACTCTTGATTTCATCCTTGAACTTGGCTTCGGCCTCGGCAAACATCCTGCGGGCGTCCAGAATCTCCTGGTTGTCCGTTTCGGCAAAGCCGGTGGACTCGGCGATCAGCTCGTCGGACAGCCCCGCCTTGCGCAGCTGGGCCTTGGCCAGATACTCGGCGTTGCCGCCCAGCATGATGTCGGTACCACGGCCGGCCATATTGGTGGCCACCGTGACCGCACCCAGCTTGCCGGCCTGGGCCACAATTTCCGCTTCCTTCTCGTGGAACTTGGCGTTGAGGACGTTGTGCTTGATGCCCCGCTTTTTCAGCATGGCGGAAATCTCCTCCGACTTCTCGATGGAGATGGTACCCACTAGCACCGGCTGGCCCTTCTTATGACATTCCTCAATCTGGCTGATGATGGCCCGGAACTTACCCGCCTCGGTTTTATATACCACATCGGGGTCGTCAATGCGGGCCAGAGGCTTGTTGGTGGGGATTTCCACAATGTCCAGGGCGTAAATGGTGCCGAATTCCTCCTCTTCCGTCATGGCGGTACCAGTCATGCCGGAGAGCTTGTTGTACAGGCGGAAATAGTTCTGGAAAGTAATGGTGGCCAGCGTCTTGGACTCCCGGGCCACCGTCACCTTTTCCTTGGCTTCAATGGCCTGGTGGAGGCCCTCGTTGTACCGGCGGCCGTACATCAGACGGCCGGTGAACTCGTCTACAATGATGACCTCGCCGTCCTTCACCACATAGTCAATGTCCCGCTTCATCAGGCCCCGGGCCTTGATGGCCTGGTTGATGTGGTGGGACAGGGTGGTGTTCTCCGGATCGGCCAGGTTTTCAATCTGGAACTGCTGCTCCGCCTTCTGGATGCCCCGGGCGGTGAGGGTAACGGTGCGGGCCTTCTCGTCCACAATGTAGTCGGCGTCAATGTCCGGGTCTTCCTCTTCCTTGGTGTTGACGCTGGCCACTTTCTGGCCCTTCAGTCTGGCCACAAAGGAATCCACCACGGTGTACAGCTGGGTGGATTTGTCCCCCTGGCCCGAAATGATAAGGGGGGTGCGGGCCTCGTCGATGAGGATGGAGTCCACCTCGTCCACGATGGCAAAGGCGTGGCCCCGCTGCACCATTTCGGTGGCGTAAATGCACATGTTGTCCCGCAGATAGTCAAAGCCGAACTCGTTGTTGGTGCCGTAGGTAATGTCGGCGGCGTAGGAGGCCTTGCGGTCTTTGGGCTGGATGTCGTGGATCACCAGACCAACGGTAAGGCCCATGAAACGGTATACCTTGCCCATCCACTCCGAGTCACGCTTGGCCAGATAGTCGTTGACGGTGACAATATGAACCCCTTCCCCCGCCAGGGCGTTCAGGTAGGCGGGGAGGGTGGCTACCAGGGTCTTGCCTTCGCCCGTCTTCATCTCGGCAATGCGGCCCTGGTGAAGGATGATGCCGCCAATGAGCTGCACCCGGTAGGGCTTCATGCCCAGCACACGCCAGGCCGCCTCCCGGCAGGCGGCAAAGGCCTCGGGCAGGATATCGTCCAGGGTCTCCCCCTTGGCAAGACGCTCCTTGAACTCCGGGGTCTTGGCCTTGAGCTGCTCATCGGTAAGCTTGGAGTATTCCCCGTCCAGGGCTTCAATTTTGTCCACAATGGGTTTGATGGCCTTCAGCTCCTTGGCAGAGCTGGTGCCAAACAGTTTCTTCAACAGTCCCATGGGTTTGATTCACCTTTCTGATCTTACACCGCACAGATGCGGCTCATGACATTGATTCAGTTTCCTAGTATAGCATACCCCCCTGTAATAAAAAAGGGGAAATTGTGAACAAAGCGGCCGGAGGGATGATTCCTGTGGGAAGTGTGCAAAATTGCACGCCCTCTTCCGGGAAAAATGTGGTACACTAAAGTATAACACTAGAGAGGAGGGAACGGTATGGGCAACCCAGAAGATCTGCAAGACGCTATGTTCGGCTCCATTGATCCGGAAATGTTCCACGACCCGGCGCTTACGCTCCAACCGCCCTTCCAGTACCTGGCAGATCTGCTGAAGGAACGGGGGTGGCTGGTAAGGGACGCCATCCGGGCCTGCTATCTGGACCGCTCCTACGGCTACCAGCTCTTCAACGGCACCCGTCCGCCCACCCGCAATTTTTTGCTGCGGCTGGCCCTGGTGCTGGAGCTGGACGAGCGGAACACCCAGCATCTGCTGGCCCGCTGCGCCAAGCCCATTCTCTACCCCCGCAACCGGTATGACGCTGCGGTGCTCTATGCCCTGGGCCACCGCCTGTCCCTGGAAGAGACCGACGAGCTGCTCCAGTCCCTGGGGGAGCAGGGGCTGCTGTAATCAGATACATTCTTTTTTGCATTAGTGTGCGAATGTGCACACCAATTTCCGGACCGGTTGTGGTATGCTGAAACAAAGCTTCCCTGATCTACCGGGGAACAGGTTCCCATTCAAGGAAAGGAAGTGTCTTTATGAAGAAAAAAACCCGCATTGCCGCCGTAGCCCTGGCGCTGGCCGTGGGTACCGGCACCGTGGCCCTGGCAGCCGGTAATCTTGTCAGCATTTCCGTATTCCCCGGCATGAACCTGGCCATCAACGGCGAAACCTTTGTACCCAAGGACGTCAACGGCAAGGAAGTGGACGTCTTTTCCTACAACGGCACCACCTATGTGCCCATCCGGGCCATCAGCCAGGCTTTTGGCATGGATGTATCCTACGACGATGCCACCAAAACCGCCATGGTGGATGAGCCTGAAAAAGTGACCCCGCCCTACAATCCCACAAGAATGGACTATGTGCTGTCGGTGGCTCCCGAGACAGTGACCAACGAGGACGGCACCAAGGAGATCGTCTATTACGATGTGTACCACGAGTTCCACTGGTGGCTGCCCGAGGAACAGCAAGATCAGAGTTTCACCGTGAAGCTGGTGGAGGGTACCCTGCCCGACGGCATCAAGCTGGTGGGCGACCACCTGGAGGGCCAGTGCCTGGCCGCCGGTGTGTGTGACGCCACCTTTGTGGTCACCCCCAAGAACGGCGACCCCGTCACCCGCTCCCTGCGGTTCCAGTTCACCGAACCCGATGAGTTCAATGTGGAGCCTGTGGTGCTGACGGGCGTAGTGGGCGAACCCTCCCAGGAGTGGCACATCAACAATTTCTACGGCGGTCTCCTGTACACCGGGGACGACTTTGACGAGAACAACCCGGAGTTCTCCAACGGATTCCTGGGCTCCGGGGACATCGGCTCCCAGGCGGGGCTGGACGCCCTGGCGGAGTATGGCCTGACGCTGACCGTGGAGGAACGTCAGGAGGAGGACGGCTACCACTGGGCGGACAATATCATCAGCGGCGTGTTCACCAAGGGTACCGATGGCTGGGTGAAGATCTCCATCCCCGCCTATGCCGGGGTGGGTACCGGCAACTCGGAGCAGCCCCTGAATTCTGCCTGGTGGATTGTGGGCGAGGGCACCAATTATGAGGAGTATTCCGCCCTGTACGGCAACATCGATGTGTATCTGAACGTGGTGGATTTTGAGTAATATCACCGTTCTTTCCATCTTTCCAAGACCAAAGGGGCCTGACGCTATGCGTCAGGCCCCTTTGGTCTTTCTTACGGTCCGTCGGTTCCCGTTTTGCTGTAGTCCTCCATGACCTTCCGGCCCCAGTTCAGAGGGTCTTCCCCCTTTTTCAGCCGGAGGGCCAGATAGGGCTTTTCTCCGGCGGAGAAGAGCAGCCGGCCCCGGTATTTGTCCAGAGCGCACAGGGCGCTCACCCGCTGGAGGTCAAAGGCATCCAGATAGAAATGCAGGTTGGTGCCCTGCTGCCTGATTTGGATCACGCCGTTGGCGGCAGCGTCTGCCCGCAAAAGGGCCACCGAAATCAGGTTGTTTACGTTGCGGGGCGGGTCGCCGTACCGGTCGATCAGCTCATCCATCAGGTCATCGGCGTCGGCCTCCGAGCGGATGGCGGCAATGCGGCGGTATAAGTCCATCCGCTGCTCAGGGGAGGGAACATACCGGTCGGGGATGGCGGCCGCCACCGCCAGGTCGGCGGCGCAGTCGGTGCGGCGGGGGAGAGGCTCTCCCCGCTCCTCCAACACGGCCTCCTCCAGCAGTTTCAGATACATGTCATAGCCCACGCTGAGCAAAAACCCGCTCTGCTCCGGGCCAAGCACGTTGCCCGCCCCCCGGATTTCCAGGTCCCGCATGGCGATCTTGAAGCCGGAGCCAAACTCGGCAAACTCCCGGATGGCCCCCAGCCGCTTGGAGGCCACCTCGGTGAGCACCTTGCCGTGGCGGTAGGTCAGATAGGCAAAGGCCCGCCGGGTGGAGCGCCCCACCCGGCCTCTGATCTGGTGGAGCTGGGCCAGACCCATTTTGTCGGCGTCCTCAATGATAAGGGTGTTGGCGTTGGCAATGTCAATGCCCGTCTCAATGATGGTGGTGCATACCAGTACGTCCACCTCGCCCTCACTCATGCGGGTCATGACGTCGTTGAGTTCCTCCTGGGTCATTTTGCCGTGGGCCACCGCTACTTCCACCTCCTCGCCCAGCATTTCCTTGATGCGGGCGGCGGTGCGGGTGATGGTGTCCACCCGGTTGTGGAGGTAGTACACCTGCCCGCCACGTTCCAGCTCCCGCCGGGCGGCGTCCATCAGCACCCCCCAATCGTGCTCCAGCACATAGGTCTGCACCGGCTGGCGGTCCATGGGCGGCTCCTCCAGGGTGCTCATGTCCCGGATGCCCGACAGGGCCATATTCAGGGTGCGGGGAATGGGGGTGGCGGAGAGGGTGAGCACGTCCACCTGCTTGGACAGCTCCTTGAGCCGTTCCTTGTGCTGTACCCCAAACCGCTGCTCTTCGTCAATCACCAGCAGCCCCAGGTCTTTAAAATGGACGTCTTTTTGGAACAGACGGTGGGTGCCGATGAGCAGATCAATACCCCCCTGTTCCAGCCGCCGCAGCGTCTCCTTCATCTGAGCGGCGGTGCGGAACCGGCTCACCACGTCAATTTCCACCGGGTATTTGGCAAAGCGCTGCTTGGCGGAGAGGAAATGCTGCCGGGCCAGCACCGTGGTGGGTACCAGAATGGCGGCCTGCTTGCCGTCCAGCACACATTTCATGATGGCCCGGAAGGCCACCTCGGTTTTGCCGTAACCCACATCGCCGCACAGCAGCCGGTCCATGGGCCGGGGCTGCTCCATGTCCCGCTTGATTTCCCCAATGCACCGCAGCTGGTCGTCGGTCTCGGCATATTCAAACTGTTCCTCAAATTCGTGCATCCATTCCGAGTCGGGGGAGAAGGCAAAGCCGGGCTGCCGCTGCCGCTGGGCGTACAGCTGAATCAATCCTTTTGCCAGGTCCTTTACCGCTTTTTTGGCCTTCCGCTTGGCCTTTTCCCAGTCGGTACCCCCCAGCTTGTTCAGCTTGCGGGTTTCGTTGGCGTCCTCGCCTCCGCCGATATACTTGCTCACCAGGTCCAGGGAGGTGGCAGGGACATACAGGATATCGGTACCGGCATAGGCAATCTTGATATAGTCCTTTTCCACCCCGTCCACCACTTTTTTGGTCATCTCCACAAAGCGGCCCACGCCGTGGTGCTCGTGGACCACCAGGTCCCCAGGGGACAGGTCGGCATAGCTGCCCAGCTTCTGCCGGTTGGTGACAGGCTTGCTTTTGCGCTTTTTGCCCAGGGCAGACTGGCCTTCGGTGAGCACCG
Source organism: uncultured Flavonifractor sp. (assembly GCA_944383125.1). Taxonomy (GTDB): domain Bacteria; phylum Bacillota; class Clostridia; order Oscillospirales; family Oscillospiraceae; genus Flavonifractor. The sequence goes on along the minus strand of CALWOK010000157.1, from coordinate 7,129 downwards.
CCAGCCGCCCCACCGGATACTCCATGCCGGCGGTGACGCCGCCCACCGCAATGACCGCCTTGCCGTAGGCGGGGAGCGCGTGAAGGTCAAAATCCACAGCGGTGGTCATCTTCTGCTCCCGCAGCAAAGCCTGGAGGTTCAAGGCCCGCTGCTGGCTGCTCACCAGCACCACGGTGCGGAAGCCCTCCGATACATAGTGGGCCAAATCGGATACGGCGGTTTCCAGACTGGCCCCGTAGGAGGGCAGCTGCTTGGCCAGCAGGTTGAGCACCGTCCTGGGCCACCGGGGATAGGAGGAGGCGGAAAAGGCGTCCAGATAGCACACCGGCCAGTCCTCCAGTACGTCGCTCAGCTCTTCCACCGAGCGGGCAAACTGGGCCAGCTCTCCCGCCAGTTCTCCCCGCTCCAGCAGAGCCTTGGTGTCCTCTCCCAGCTGCCACAGATAGTGCTTGCCCCGCTCCGCCACCCGGCTGCTGTCGCTGAATACCACCACCCCGTCCTGGGGCAGATAGTCCGCCGTCGTGGCCATGGTTGGGTAGATGAGGGCCAGATAGCGGTCTATGGCAGGGAAGGCCAGGTTTGCCCCCAGCCGCTCCCGGTCTTCCTCCAGGGTCTGCACCAGAGTCTGGCTGCCCTTGCGCTTCTTTGTCCGGGAAATAAGATGGTCCAGCTCCTCCAGCAGGCCGGGCCAGCCCCCAGGGGCAAACTGGGGAAGCACCTCGGCGGCAGGGAGGATTTCTGCCTGGCTGATGTTCTCAATACGCCGCTGGGTGTCCGGGTCAAAGTAGCCCATGGCGTCGATCTCATACCCAAAGAACTCGATACGCACCGGCTTGGGGTGGGCAGGGGAGAAGAAGTCCAGAATGCCCCCCCGCAGGGCAAACTGCCCCACTCCCTCCACCTGCTCACACCGGGCGTACCCGGCGGCGGTGAGGGTGTCGGCCAGGCCGTTCAGGTGGTGGGCCTCGCCCATCCGCACCACTTGGGCCGCCTGGGTCAGCAGGGATTTGGGGATGGTGCGCTGGAGCAGCGCCTCCACCGTACACACCAGCAGGGGGCATTCCTCCGCCGCCAGAGCACGCAGTACGCTGAGCCGCCGGTGCTCATACTGGCGGCTGACCACGGCGGCATGGTGAAAGGTGAACTCCCGGGGAGACAGGGTGCGCACCGGCTCCCCCGCCAGGGCAGCCAGGTCCTTTTCCATCCGCTGGACCTCCCCCTCATCGGCGCACACCACCACCACCGGCCGGCCCAGGGCCTGGCGCAGCCCGGCGGCAAAGTGGGCCCGGTGGACCGCCGACAGGCCGGAGAAGGCCACCGGACAGGCTCCGTTGTCCACAGCGGTCAGCAGGGAACGGTATTCCGGTATGTCATGCAACGCAGTGAGCAGCTCTTTCATGGGACACCTCGGATTTAGAAAAATTTGGAAGCCGTGGGCGTGACATTGCCCGGGAAATCCGCCGCAAGGGGAACGGGGCCGTTTTCCTTGTCCGGCCCTCCGGGCTCCCTTCCCCCTGCGGGGGGAAGGTCTGTCAGCGCCCTGTCTCTGGGATCAGTTGAACTGGTTCATGGCCTTGTCGGGGCCGTGGGCGATGAGGCATTCCACCGCCTGGGCCGCTTTTTCAATGGCGGCGGTGATGGCCTTCAGGTCTTCCCCCGCAAATTTGGACAGCACCCAGTCGGCCATGTCATAGTCGGGGTGGGGCTTTTCTCCCACGCCGATTTTTACCCGGGGGAACTGGTCGGTCCCCAGGTGCTGGATGATATTTTTCAGGCCGTTGTGGCCCCCGGCAGAGCCGCCCTTGCGGATGCGCAGCTTGCCCAGGGGGAGGGAGACATCGTCGGAGATCACCAGCACATGGTCGGGGGGGATTTTGTAAAACCGGGCGGCCTCTCCCACCGCCTCGCCGGACAGGTTCATATAGGTGACCGGCTTCATCAGCAGCACCTTTGCGCCCCCCAGCTCCACGGTGTTGGTGAGGGCCCGGTATTTCAGCTTCTGCACCGGCACATGCTGCCCCTCCGCAATCTGGTCTATGGTGAGAAAGCCCACATTATGCCGGGTGTTTTCATACTTGTCGCCGGGGTTGCCCAGCCCTACCACCAGCCACTCCACCCCGGCGGAACGATTTTTGTTGAAAAACATACAGGCTCCTTCAGACAGACAAAGGCGGGGGCAAGCCCCCGCCTGTCCGGTCGGTTATGATTGGTTCCTTACACAAACAGCTTGGAAACAGACACTTCCTCGTAAATGCGGCTGATGGCCTCGGCAAACATGTGGGCCACAGACAGATACTTGATCTTGTCGGACTTGACCCCCTCACGGGGCAGAATGGTATCCAGGAAGTACAGCTCCTTGATGACGCTCTTTTCGATGCGCTCCACAGCGGGGCCGGAGAGCACGCCGTGGCTGGCGCAGGCGATGACGTCCACAGCGCCGCCCAGCTCCACCAGAGCCTGGGCCGCACCGCACAGGGAACCGGCGGTGTCCACCATGTCGTCAAACAGCAGCACCTTCTTGTCCCGCACGTCGCCGATGATGTTCATGACCTCGGAGGAGTTGGCCTTCTGGCGGCGCTTGTCCACAATGGCCAGACCCATACCCAGCTTCTGGGCAAAAGCTCTGGCCCGGGCCACCGAGCCCACGTCGGGGGAGACTACGATCATCTCATCCTCTTTGCCGGCGAAGCGGTCGTGGAGGTAGTTGATGAAAATGGGGTTGCCCAGCAGGTTGTCCACGGGGATGTCAAAGAAGCCCTGAATCTGGTTGGCGTGCAGGTCCATGGTCAGCACCCGGTCAGCGCCTGCCCGGGTAATCAGGTTGGCCACCAGCTTGGCGGAAATGGGGTCGCGGGGCTTGGTCTTACGGTCCTGACGGGCATAGCCAAAGTAGGGGATCACGGCGGTGATCCGGCCGGCGGAGGCCCGCTTGAGGGCATCGATCATAATGAGCAGCTCCATCAGGTTGTCGTTGACGGGGTAGCTGGTGGACTGCACCACGAACACATCAGAGCCGCGGACGGTCTCATAGATGGAGACATAGTTTTCTCCGTCGGAGAAGGCCCCTACCTCTGCGTTGCCCAGCTCCATGCCCATATCCTTGCAGATGGCCTCGGCCAGAGGGCGGTTGGCGGTGCCGGAAAAGATCTTGATGTCCTTACCGTGTGCGATCATGTTTGAAACATCCTCTCAAAAATAAAGTGTGGGTCGGTGGATTCTCTATCTCAGTCCCCCCGGGGGACAAAGTTACTTTCTTCTGGACCGGCGGCGGGCGGCCCACTGTTTTTTCACCATCTGACGGGGCCGGGCAATGGCCAGGGAGTCGGCAGGCACCTCATCGGTGATGGTGGAGCCGGCGGCGGTATAGGCCCCGTCGCCCACCCGGACGGGGGCCACCAGATTGGTGTTGCAGCCGATGAAGGCGTGATCCCCGATGGTGGTGCGGTACTTGCTGATGCCGTCATAGTTGACGGTGACGGTGCCGCAGCCAAAGTTGACATGGCAGCCCACGTCGGAGTCTCCCACATAGGTCAGGTGGGAGATCTTGGTGCCGTCTCCCACGGTGGAGTTCTTCAGCTCCACAAAATCCCCCACTTTCACGTCGGCTCCCACATGGCAGTTGGGGCGGATGTAGGCAAAGGGGCCGATTTTGGTGCCAGAGGCCACCGTGCTCTCGTTGATCTGGGAGGCGTTGACCACCACCTGATCTGCCAGCGTGCAGTCCCGGATGACGGAATTGGGGCCAAGCTCACAGTTTTCACCGGTGACGGTCTCCCCCCGCAGGATGGTGTTGGGCAGAATCAGGGTTCCCTTGCCCACAGTCACACGGGGGCCGGCATAGCAGGTGTTGGGGTCCATCACCCGCACCCCCTGCTCCAGCAGGCGGTAGGCGCCGTAGTTGCGGGCGGTCAGCTCGGCCTCCACCCGGCCCTCTCCGCCGGGACGGAGGACACAGGCGCTCTGATACCAGATGTTGCGCCCGCCCAGCTTGTCGGCGTGTTCCTTCAGGGCCTCGTCCAGCCCGGCGCCGTCTGCCAGGGCCTGGGCCAGCAGGGGGGCGTCCACCCGGCACACGCCGGTATCCTTGGTGTCCAGAGGACCTACCCCGTTTTCATCCACCAGCTGCCGGGCGCTCTGCCAGGACAGCAGCACCGAACGGGTGATGACCACCACCTTGCCCTCCAGCTGCTGGAGGAAGGTCATCAGCTGATCCAGGGCATCCTCGGTGCTGCCGGTGACAAATTCGGTGCCGGACGGGAAGCAGGTCTCCGCCCGGGCCTTGTCGTCACTGTGACACACCACAAAAAACCGTTGGATACCGGCGGCTCCCAGGGCCTCCGACAGCCACAGGGCCGCCGGGTCAAAGAGCAGTTCTTCCAGCATGGGGGACATGCTGTTCCCCTCCCGGGGAAGGAACACTACCGCTCCAGTGGCGCTCATAAATGCAATCACCTCAACTATGCAGAAATTGGCCGCAATCAGGCCACGGCAACAACACCGGAAGGGGAACGCTGCGGTCAAAGGACCGGGCGTCCGGCTGCCGGTGGTTTTTATCATTTGTTATACCGTCATTATAACAAACGGAGGAGGAAAATGCACCGGAATTTTGAAAAAAGAAGAGGGAAATTTTCCCGTTCTCTGGCTTGCACAATTTTTACCGGCCCGTTACCCCCATTTCACCACGTTCTGGCCAAGCAATCCGGGAACTTTTCCCAGGAGATGGCCTGCCAGCTGGAGCAGTTCCGCCATGCTGCACAGCTTATCGGCCACACATACCGCAGCGGCCTCCCGGCAGCGGGGCGCCCTGCGGGACAGGGGCCACATGTGGGCCAGAATGCTGTTGCGCTCCTTGGGGGTGAGGCCGCCGCACGGAGCCTCGGCATTGCGGGCCGCCGCCGCCGGGTGGACAAAGCACTGACGGCAGGAGCGCAGGGAACGGGGGTCATAGAGATACAGGTCGTGGAGCAGCCCCGCCCGGGCCGCCGTCCGGTAGTCCCCCCGCCACCGGCGGGCCAGCCGGTAGGCCCCGTAGGACACCCCCAGGCAGTGCGCATAGCAGCTGACGCCCGGGTGGTGGCGGATGGTCTTCATCTGCTCCACCTGAGGGGTGTTCAGCAGGTCGTCAATGCAGGCGTAAAAGTCCGCCCGGTCCTTGGACAGCATAGGATTCCTCCCTTCCGCCGTGGAAATCATCTGGATCAATTCTATTATACTATCTGCGGGGACGGGACGCAACCCGACCTTCCGGCTCCAGGAGCAATTTCATAAAATTGGAAAATTCGCAGCAATTCCCCCGGTTCTCTGGTTGATTTTTAACAAACGTGGGGGTATAATGTGTCGAAGGGTTTTATGGGCCAGTCCGGTTTCCGGCCGCCAGCCGGGGCGGACAGGTCCGGGGGAAAAAGAAACTATATTTTTGGAGGTCACGTTCATGAAAGAAGTCTACGTAGTCAACTGCTGCCGTACTGCTGTGGGTTCCTTCGGGGGCAGCCTGAAGGATGTACCCGCCACCGACCTGGGTGCCACCGTGGTGAAGGAAGTGCTGAACCGGGGCGGCGTGAAGCCCGAGCAGGTGGACGAGCTGATGTTCGGCTGCATTCTCACCGCTGCCCAGGGCCAGAATCCCGCCCGCCAGGTGAGCGTGAAGGCCGGCCTTCCCTATTCCGTACCCGCCTACACCGTGGGCATGGTGTGCGGCTCCGGCATGAAGAGCGTCATTGAGGGCGCCCGGGCCATCCTGGCCGGCGACGCCGACGTGGTGGTAGCCGGCGGCACCGAGAACATGTCTGCCGCTCCCTACGCCCTCCCCGATGAGCGCTGGGGCGCCCGCATGGGGGACAAGAAGGTGGTTGACACCATGATCAAGGACGGCCTGTGGGATGCCTACAACAACTATCACATGGGTACCACTGCCGAGAATATCGCCGACGTGTGGGGCATCACCCGGGAAGAGATGGACGCCTTTGCCGTGTCCTCCCAGAATAAGACCGAGGCTGCCCAGGCTGCCGGCAAGTTCGTGGACGAGATCGTTCCCGTTATGGTAAAGAAGAAGAAGGAAATGGTGGAGTTCAAGGTGGACGAGTACCCCAAGGCGGGCGTCACCATGGAGTCCGTTGCCAAGCTGCGGGGCGCCTTCCCTGTGGGTCCCGAGGGCGTGGAGGACGAGATTGTCCACACCTTTGACCTCACCGGCGTCCACGCTGACGATGCCAAGCAGCACGTCCAGCGGGTCACCGCTGCCAACGCCTCTGGCATCAACGACGGCGCTGCCGCCATCCTGCTGGCCTCCGGCGAGGCGGTGGAGAAGTACGGCCTGAAGCCCATGGCCAAGCTCATCGGCTGGGGCCAGGGCGGCGTGGATCCCAAGATCATGGGCGTTGGTCCTGTGCCTGCCTCCCGCAACGCCATGGCCAAGGCCGGCGTGACCATCAGCGACATTGACCTGGTGGAGGCCAACGAGGCCTTTGCCGCCCAGTCCATCGCCGTGGCCCGTGAGCTGGGCTTTGACATGGACAAGGTCAACGTCAACGGCGGCGCCATCTCCATCGGCCACCCCGTAGGCGCCTCCGGCGCCCGCATCATCGTCACCCTGCTCCACGAGATGGCCAAGCGGGAGGACGCCAAGAAGGGTCTGGCTACCCTGTGTATCGGCGGCGGCATGGGCGTTGCCACCGTGTTTGAGAAGTGCTGATCCGTTGATTCATCCCGGCGGGGGACCGAGATACGGTTCCCCATCCGGTTTGAAAATCATGTTTTAAGGAGGACACTCCAATGGCTAAGTTTGTCACTGTGGAAGAGGCCGTAGCTCTCATCCCCGACGGCGCTACCATTATGGTGGGCGGTTTCATGGGCTGCGGCAACGCCCACAAGATTATTGACGCCCTGTCCAAGTCCGGCAAGGGCAACTTCACCCTCATCTCCAACGACGGCTCCATGCCCGGCGGTCCTCTGGGCGAGGACTATTACGGCATCGCCAAGCTCATCCACAACAAGCAGATCACCCATCTGGTGGCCACCCACGTGGGCCTCAACCCCGAACTGGCCCCGCAGATGCACGAAGGCCCCCTGACGGTGGACCTGACCCCCCCGGGCTCCCCGGCTGAGATGCTCCCGGCCGACGGCGCCCGCC
>CALWOK010000156.1 GCA_944383125.1 uncultured Flavonifractor sp. | reverse complement strand
TGGCACGGCGTGGACGCCATCCTGCAACAGCTGGAGCTGAACGCGAGCATCCCGGAAGTGGCCGGTGAGGCCCACTTCCGCTATCAGTTCCTGGCCCAGCACCAGGCCCTGGGCAGTTTATACGAGGATTTTTATCAGATTCCCCCGGATGTCACCCTGAATACCGGGAGCCACACCGCCTATATGGAGGGCAGCGAGGGGCAGTTCCGCCCGGAACATGTCCTGAGCCGGGGAGAGGCCGCCGCCCTGCTGTCCCGGCTGGCGGTAGATCCGGAAGGCACTCCCCTTTACACCGGGACAGACCGGAACAGCGGTTTTTCTGATGTGTCCCCCGCCGCCTGGTACGCCCCCTATATAACCTTTGCCCGGCAATATGGCATGGTGTCGGGCTATCCGGACGGCACCTTCCGCCCGGAAACCCCGGTCAGCCGGGCCGAGCTGGTGTACATGGTGGCCTCCTGCTTTTCCATCACCCAGGAGCTCAACCCCTTCCCCGATGTCCATGCCACCCACTGGGCGGCAGAGGCCATCTCCTGGGCGGCCTCCAAGGGCTGGGTCTCCGGCATGGAGGACGGCACCTTCCAGCCCCACCGCAGCGTCACCCGGGCGGAAACCGCCAAGCTGCTCAACCGGGCCACCGGGCGCATTGCCCAGCCCCGGCAGGTTGCCATGCCTTACAACGACGTATCCCCCCGGCACTGGGCCTGCCACGAAATTCTGGAGGCCTCGGTGTCCCACAGCCACCGCTTTACCGCCGCCGGAGAGGACTGGATCTGACAAACGATGCTGGTTTGTCTCTTTTTGTCGAAGGATTTTGTGAAAGATTTACCAAAACATGATGGAAACAGCCGGTCCAATCCGGTATCATGGTTCCTGTAGCTGCCGCCTCCCGCGGCATGAGAAAGGGGTTTTATGCCATGATACCTTGTCAGCAAACCTGCTCCGCCTATCATGAGGGCTGCCACAAGCAGTGCGCCCGCTGGGCAGAATTTCAGCAGCACAAGCGCATGGAGCGGCAGGCCAAAAAAGACTATCTCAACTACTATAACGAGCTGTGCAGCGCAGTGGCCCGGCAGTTCCGGGCCATCGGCGCCGTCTCCCTGTCCCGCTGAGGGTGGGCTGCATACTGGAGCATCATAAAAGGGCCTGCCCCATCGGGCAGGCCCTTGTTCTGTCTTTCCAGGGTTCTCTTACTGACCGTCCACCACCTGGCCGGTGAGCACCGTCCCGGTTTCCACCGTCAGCTGACCATCCCCACAGTCCACGGTGAGGGTATCGCCGGGCTGCACCTGGTCGGCAATGATTTTCCGGCTGATGAGGGTTTCCACCCCATGCTGCACAAAGCGGCGGAGGGGCCGGGCGCCAAAGGCCGGGTCATAGGCGCTGTCAATGATGAAGCGCTTGGCCTGGTCGGTGAGCACCACGTTGAGCTGCTTTTCGCTCAAACGGTGGTTCAGCTCCTTCACCAGCAGGTCAATGATGTGGGTGATATTATCCTTGGTGAGGGGCTTGTAGAACACAATTTCGTCCAGACGGTTCAAAAACTCCGGCCGGAAGGAGCGGCGCAGCAGCTCCTGTACCTGGCTCTTGGCCTGGCCGGTGATCTCGCCGTCCTGGTCAATGCCGTCCAGCAGGAACTGGGAGCCAAGGTTGGAGGTCAGAATGATGATGGTGTTCTTGAAATCCACCGTCCGGCCTTGACTATCTGTAATCCGGCCGTCATCCAATACTTGCAGTAAAATATTGAACACATCAGGGTGGGCCTTTTCCACCTCGTCAAAGAGCACCACCGAGTAGGGGCGGCGGCGGACGGCCTCGGTGAGCTGACCGCCCTCCTCATAGCCCACATATCCCGGAGGGGCGCCAATGAGCCGGGAGACGGCAAACTTCTCCATATACTCGCTCATATCAATGCGCACCATGTTTTTCTCGCTGTCAAAGAGGGCTTCTGCCAGGGTTTTGGCCAGCTCGGTCTTGCCCACGCCGGTGGGGCCTAAGAAGAGGAAGGAGCCAATGGGCCGGTCGGGGTCGGCAATGCCCGCCCGGGAGCGCAGAATGGCCTCGCTGACCAGCTGCACCGCCTCGTCCTGACCCACCACTCTCTTGTGGAGGATTTCTTCCAGGTGGAGCAGCTTTTCCCGCTCCCCTTCCATCAGTCTGGCCACAGGAATGCCGGTCCACCGCTCGATGATCCGGGCAATCTCCTCTTCGGTCACCTTGTCCCGCAGCAGAGAACGGGCTTTGCTCTCGTTGGCAATGGCCTCTTCGGCCTCCAGCTGCTTGCGCAGCTCGGGAATTCTGCCGTATTGCAGCTCGGCTGCCTTGTTCAGATCGTACTCCCGCTGGGCCTTCTCCAGGGCGGCATTGGCGGCCTCCAGATCCTCCCGCAGCTTCTGCACCTTTCCAATGGCGTTTTTCTCGTTCTCCCACTGGGCTTTCTTGGCGTTGAACTGGTCCCGCATCTCGGCCAGCTCCTTCTGGATTTCGGCCAGATGTTCTCTGGAGAGGGCGTCGTCCTCCTTTTTCAGGGCGGCCTCCTCAATCTCATGCTGGATGATCTTCCGCTGGATGATATCCAGTTCGGTGGGCATGGAGTCAATCTCGGTGCGGATCATGGCGCAGG
>CALWOK010000155.1 GCA_944383125.1 uncultured Flavonifractor sp. | reverse complement strand
CTGCTGGACAATGAGGCCCTGGGTATGGACTATCAGGTGGCCACCTGGCAGGATATCCTGCGGGACCACATCAAACCATATGGAATTGAAACGGCTGGTATTGTAGACCTTCCGGCAGTACCTGGATTTTCTGTGGCTGCCGGCAGCAGCGAATGGCAGGTGGTCTACGAATTTTGCCGCTATTACGGGGGCATTACCCCCCGGTTCAACCGGCTGGGACAGCTGGTAGCCTCTCCCTGGGAGCAGGGTGCGTGGAAAACACTGGATAGCCGCAATGGGGTGACAGGACTGCTGCTGCGGGATCAGCGGTATGGGGTACTGTCGGAAATACTGATCCGGGACCGCACCACAGATGTGGTTCAGCGTGTGACAAACCAGGACTTTGCCCAGCGGGGAGGACGGTGCAGGCGGGTATTTACCATGCCCGGCAGAAGCAATTATCAGTCCATGCGCTATTCCGGGGAATATCAGCTGGCCTGTTCTGCAGAGACCTTGCGGCAGGCAGAGGTGGAGCTGCCCACTGCGTTTGCGGCCTGGCCGGGAGATAGCGTATATATTTGTTGGGATAGCCCGGTAGCGCAAGGGGTCTGGCGAGTGTCTGAAAGTATATGTGGGCTGGATGAAAACGGTACTTATACCCGGCTGGTGCTGGGTCAGCCCGAGTCTGTGCAGTAAGGATGGGGGAATGGCTTTTGTGGATTTCGGAACGCAGTCAGAAACAAACTGTTTTGGATGGAACAGCACAGCTGGGGTATGTAACGCTGCCGGGAGATCCGGTAGGGGTCTATCTGGACGGTGAGCGGCGTAATCTGCCGCTGTACGGTCCCGGAGGATATACCTGGCGCCCAAGTATGGGAGATCAGGTTCTGGTCATCAAAACAGGGGCAGACGGAGAAACCCCCTGTGTGGTAAACAAACGGTGCCGTCAGGTGAATTTGCTGGAGGGAGAAATTTTAATCTCCACCGGAAACGCCGCCATTCGCCTGAGTCCCGATGGGGTGATTGACCTGACCGGTACCCTGAAAATCAACGGACAAGAGGTATAAGGAAGGGAGGATGGCATGGAACTGATGGTACGGGACGGAGACTATCTCTCGGATGAGGCAGGCCGCTTCCGGCGAGTGGATGGGAGCGATGAGCTGCTGCAGCGGGTGCTGTGGAAACTGTCCATCCCCAGAGGAAGCTTTCCCTTGCTGCCTGATCTGGGCAGCCGCCTGCATCAGCTGAGCAGAAGCAAGCTGGCCCAGCAAGGCGCGTTGGCCAGACAGTATGTGTCAGAGGCTCTCAGCACAGAACCAGATCTGGAAGTGACCAATGTTATGCTGGAGCAGGACGGCACCATGGCGGTATCACTCACTTGGCGGGGAGAGAGCCTGTCTGTAACCATCCAGACGGGAGGGATAACATGACGGTTGAGGAAATTTATCAGCAGATGGTGACCACCTTCCAGCAGGAGACCGGCATTGCTCTGGCTGGAGACGGCGACATGGCAGTACGGCTGTATGCCGTAGCAGCCCAGATTTATGCCCTCTATGTACAGGCAGACTGGGTCAATCGTCAGTGCTTTCCCCAGACAGCCCAGGGAGACTACCTGGAACTCCATGCCGGATTGCGGGGGCTGGAACGGCGGGCTGCTGTAGCCGCCCAGGGGATCATTCGCTTTGAGACAGATGGGACGGCGGCGGCTGACCTGAGCATCCCGGCCGGTACCGTCTGCATGACGGCAGGGTTGATACGCTTTGAAACGGCGGAAGAGGCCGTGATTCCGGCAGGAGAAACCCAGACTGAGACTGTTGCTGTGGCCGTGGAGCCGGGTGCGGCAGGCAATGTGGCCTCCGGTACCATCCGGGCCATGGCAGTGGCGCCCATCGGGGTAAGCCGGTGCACCAATCCGGAGGGCTTTTCCGGAGGGGTAGACCAGGAGACAGACGAGGAATTGCGGGCCAGAGTGCTGGAAACCTACCAGCGTATGCCCAACGGAGCCAATGTAGCCTTTTATCAGCAGGGGGCCATGTCCTTTCCGGAGGTAGCCGCCGCTACGGTGATCCCCCGGCCCAGAGGAGTGGGGACGGTGGATGTCATCATTGCCACCGCAGCAGGTACACCGGACAGTGATCTGATCCAGCAGGTACAGACCTACTTTGAGGAAAAGCGGGAGATTGCGGTGGATCTGGTGGTACGTACCCCGGAACTTCTGGCGCTGGATGTGGCCATTCAGGTACAGACCGCCCGCAATTATGACAGCCAGGCCGTGCTCCAGGCGGTGGAATCTGAACTGCGGGGATGGTTTGACGGCAGACGGCTGGGACAAAATATCCTGCGGGCCAAGCTGGGTGATCTGGTCTATGGAGTAGAGGGTGTGGAAAACTATCTCATTACCACGCCTGCCGCCGATGTAATGGTGGAAATTGACCAGCTGCCCCAGATGAACAGCTTGTCTCTCACAGAAATGGGGGATAGTACATGAGCTATGCCCAATATCTGAAGCAGCTGCTGGAGCCGCTGCGGATCTACAGACTGAAAGAAAGCGCCAATGGCGGTGAGCTGGAGGCCCAGGGCAAAGCGCTGGATCAGGTGGACAGTACGCTGGAGGAAATCCAGCGGGAAATGCTGATTGCCACCGCGGAGGACCGGGGACTGGAGGCCATTGAGTGCCTGCTGGCCCGGCGCCCGGTGACATCTACATTGGAGGCCAGACGGGCGGCTCTGGCAGCCTTGCTGCGCATCGGCGGGGACAGCTTCACTTTGGGGGCCATCAACGACAACCTGAAGGGCTGCGGACTCAATGCCGTAGTCAATGAAACCGATACCCCGGGTATTGTGGAGGTCCGGTTTCCAGATGTACCCGGTATCCCCGATGGGATTGAAGAGTTAAAGGAGATCATTGAAAGCATTCTGCCTGCCCATGTACTGGTCAATTATGTCTATTGGCTGGTGACTTGGGCCAAAATGGAGGAACGCTTTCAGACCTGGGGGGACATCGAGGCCATCAGCCCTGTTACCTGGGAAGAGCTGGAGAAAATGGTGAAATAAAAAGGGCCTGCCGCAACATACAGAAATTCATGTTGCGGCAGGCCTGTATCAATTTATTCTTACTTCATCCTGCCGCGGAGGGGCTGGCCGGATAAAAACCGCTGTACATTATCCAGAAAGAGGGCTTGCAGCTGGTGTAATGTGACCTCCATATGATTGTATCCCCCGGCGGTGTGGGGGGTGAGGAAGGCTCTTGGGGCATCCCATAGCGGGTGGGTTGCAGGCAGGGGTTCGGGGTCGGTTACGTCCAGACCTGCCCCCAGCAGGTGGCCCTGGGTCAGAATTTCCGCCAGAGCGGTACAGTCCACGGCGGACCCCCGGCCGGCGTTGAGCAGCACAGCGTAGGGCTTCATCATCAGCAGCCGGCGGCGGTCTATCAGCCCGGCGGTTTCGGCGTTGTGGGGCAGGGCCAGAGCTACCACATCAGCCTGAGGGAGCAGCCGGTCTATGGCAGAGAGCGGAAAGGTCTGGTCAAAGCCTTCCGCTGGAGCATCTGTGCGGTGGAGTCCCCAAATGGTTTG
>CALWOK010000154.1 GCA_944383125.1 uncultured Flavonifractor sp. | reverse complement strand
AGGGATGGCCAGGACAGCCACCTGCTGGGTTTTGTCCCCCACCCCCCGGGAAACGCTGGTCTCCAGGGCAATCACCCCCCGGTCCCGCAGCAGTTTCAGGGCGGAGCTGGGGTCCTTGGACCCAAAGGCCTCCCGGATGGTGGTGACATCGGCGCTCCCCTGGTGGGCAAAGAGCAGCTCCACCACCTGCCGGGCGTGGGCCGATTTGCCGGCGGCCCCATAAGCCTGTTCTCGGTCCACCCCCTTCACCAGCTGCCACCGGTCCCGCAGGGCGTAGTACAGCCCAGCCGGCAGCATGGCCCGGGCGGCATCATATACCGTGCAGAACCACTGCTCCCGCATCCACAGGGCCAGCCGCAGGGCGGCACTGTCCAGCACCGGCTCCTGGTCCAGCAGGGTAAGCACCGGCTTTAACGCTTTCTCCGTGGAGGTGGTTTCCACCAGGGCCAGCACCATCCCCTCGGTATGGCGGTTGCCCGGCCCAAAAGGGACCATCACCCGCATCCCGGGAGCCAGCCGCTCTTGCAGCTCCGGGGGTACCAGATAGTCATAGGGCTTGTCGATGGCGTAGGTGGCGGCATTCAGGGCAATTCTGGCAACCAACTCCATCCCTCCCTGTTTTCCTCTAAGGACAGCCCGAGGCAAGCGGCAGACGGAACCGCCTGTCGCTTGCCTCTCTCAACCCGCAACCCTTACGCCTCTTCTTGTGCTTCCTGCTCCAGCTCCACCTTGCCCTCCGCTACCTCACGGATGGCAATGGTGACCGGCTTGTCGTCCAGGGAAATCCCGGCCTCCTCGGCCTGGGTGGCCACCTGGCGGGCCCGCTGGGCCACCACGTTCACCAGCATATACCGGCTGGGTACCTGCTCCAGCAGTTGGTTCATAGGGGGTTCAAGCATCATTGCAATCAGACTCCTTCCAACAGATTCATACGGTTCTTGGTACGGCAGCCCTCTGCCGTCAGAATGGCAATGATCTCGGCTGCCGCCTCGGACACCTTGTCATTGACCACCAGATAGTCGTAATTGGGTACCTCCCGGCACTCCTCCCGGGCCTTCTGGAGCCGGCCCTGGATTACCTCTTCGCTGTCGGTGGCCCGGCGGTGAAGCCGCCGGGCGCGCTCCTCAAAGGAGGGGGGGATAATGAAAATACACACCGCCTCGGGGCATTTTTCCCGTACCTTGGCGGCCCCCTGCACCTCGATATCCAGCAGCACGTCCACCCCGGCCTCCAGCTGCTCCTGGATCACCCGCAGAGAGGTGCCATAATAATTATGGACATATTCCGCATATTCCAGCAGCTCATCGTTGGCAATCATGGCTTCAAACTGCTGGCGGGAGACAAAGTTGTAGTTTACCCCGTGTTCCTCCCCCACCCGGGGCTGGCGGGTGGTAAAGGAGACCGAAAAGTGGATGTCCTTCCGCTCACTGAGCAGCTCGGCAATGACGGTGCTCTTTCCCACGCCGGAGGGGCCGGAGAGCACAATCAGCGTCCCCCGTTCTTTCTTTTTTCCCATCAAGTTGCCTCTTCCTCCTCTGCTGGATCAGCCTCTTTGCCCCCCAGACGGCCTGCCACCGTCTCAGTCTGAAGGGCGGAGAGCACCACATGGTCACTGTCCATGATAAGCACCGCCCGGGTGCGGCGGCCAAAGGTGGCGTCAATGAGGGTACCCTTGTCCCGGGCCTCCTGCACCAGACGCTTGATGGGGGCCGACTCGGGACTGACAATGGCAATGAGCCGTCCGGCGGACACCAGATTGCCAAAGCCGATGTTGATCAGTTTCATCCCACCGCTCCTCACTCAATGTTCTGGATCTGCTCCCGGATTTTTTCAATCTCCGCCTTGATGTCCACCACATAGCCGGCTGTCTCAATGTCGCTGCACTTGGAGCCGATGGTGTTGGCCTCCCGGTTGAACTCCTGAATCAAAAAGTCCAGCTTGCGGCCGGTGGCCCCCCCCTGCTCCAGCATGTGCTCCAGCTGGGACAGATGGCTGCGCAGGCGGACGGTCTCCTCGTCCACCGCCACCTTGTCGGCATAGATGGCGGCCTCGGTGAGGATGCGGCTCTCGTCAATCTGGGTGTTCTGGAGCACCTCCGCCATGCGGCCTGCCAGCTTGGCCCGGTAGTCCGCCACAATGCCGGGGGAGCGCTCCTCCACCTTGGACACCAGGCCCGCAATGGCGGCCCCACGGCTGCGCACGTCCTGGCACAGCTTTTCCCCTTCCCGGCTGCGCATGGCGTCAAAGTCCTCCAGGGCCAGCTCCAGCACGGCGCACAGATCGGCACACAGGGCGTCCAGATCCTCCTGGGTCTTTTCTACCAGAAATACATCCTGGAACCGGGAGAGCAAAGACACTGAAATGTCATCCTTCAGGCCGTAGCTGTCCCGCAGCTCCCGCAGGGCGGCCATATAGCCGTCGGCCACCGGCTTGTTCACCGAGATGGACACATCCCCCTTGGCGGACGGGCCGATGGTAAAGTAGACGTCCACCTTGCCCCGGGAAATATGGGCCTGCACCCGGCTTTTGATGGCGTCCTCGGCAAAGACATAGATGCGGGGCAGCTTGACGGTGCAGTCCAGATAGCGGTTGTTCACCGAACGGACCTCTGCCGTAATGGAGCGGCCGTTGACCACAGCCTCCCCTCTGCCGTAACCTGTCATACTCTTGACCAAATGGGATTCCCCCTGTTCCTGTGTAGCTGAATTCAGATATTATACCAAACTAACGGTTTTTTCGCAAGACCTTGTCCACCCGGAGGGTATAGAAGGCGATCAGCCCGGAAAAGCCCAGGTCGTAAATCACAAACCCCAGGTTGCCCACCCCGAAGATCATCCAGGTATGGCTGAGGGCGGAGGGCAGGAAGGGCAAAAACAGGCTTTTCAATCCGAACCACACCACCGAAAGGGCCAGATTGCACACCAGCAGCTTGCCAACCCACTCCATCACCCGGCTGGGCAGCCGCTCCAGCATACTCTTCACCATGGGCCACAGGCCGAAGAAGATCAGGTAGAGCAGGGCCACGCTTTTGGAGGGCAGGAGCACCAGGGCCAGAATTCCGGTGGCGGCGTAGCACAGCCACCCTGCCGTCAGGCTGGCAGACACCACCGCCCCCGCCGGGAACAGGCCGGCCGCCGCCACCAGAGCCAGCTTGCCTGACGGGGCCAGGAAGGCCAGGTAGAGCACCGCCAGAGACAGGCCGGTGAGCACCCCCACCAGGGCTGTACGGCCCGCGCCGCCGCCATACCGTCGTTGTCCCCCCATGGTTCAGCTCCCGCAGCCGCCGCACAGGCAGTTGAGGCACATACAGGTGGCGCACAGATCGCAGGCGTCCGGGCCGCCGCCGTAGCCATAGGGGCGGTAGGCCTGTCCCCCCTGCCGCATCATCAGCAGGGCCTGCCGGTATTCGGCGTTGCCGGGGGCCATATTGCAGGCGGTCTGGATATGCCGGTGGGCCTCGTCCAGCCACCCCTTCCGGTAGGCCAGAGAGCCGGTGAGAAAATGCCACTCGGCGTCCTGGGTGGGGGCGGTGCGCAGCAGCTGCTCCGCCCGGCTCAGATCCCCCAGATTGATGGCCTGGCGCACCTGATTGTACAGGGTTGCGCTCTGGGCGCTGCCGCTGTAGGACTGCTGCTGGTAGCCGCCCCCCTGATAGCCGCCGCTGCCGCCGCCGGAGCGCATTTTGTTGATGGTGTCGTAGGCCTCGTTGATTTCCTTCATCTTTTCCTCGGCCAGATCGGCCAGAGGGTTGTTCTGGTAGTTGTCCGGGTGGTATTTCCGGGCCAGTTCCCGGTAGGCTCGCTTGATCTCGTCGTCACTGGCGTCCGGCTTGACGCCCAGTATGCTGTAAGGATCGTTCATGGATTCTTTCTCCTGTCTGTATGATTGGCCGCCTTCCATCGGCCGGTAAAGACCAGCTCCTCCACTCCGGGCAGGCCCAGATAGCGGATGTTTTCCACCGTCTCCTGCCAGTGGCCCAGCTCCAGCAGGGCCGCTGCCGAGGCGGCCAGGTTGCGGGAGTGGCGCAGGGTGGTGCGGAGGTAGTCCCGGTTTTCCTCCACGCCCTGGGGGAAGCGGGCCAGAAGGGGATTATAATTCCCCCGTCTCCGGTCTTCCTCCAGGTCATCCCAGGCGTCCACCAGATAAATCCACCGCCCCACATGGTAGAGCAGCTGCTCCATGGCCCGGTCCCGGGCAGGATGTCCGCCGGGGGGCGCCGCCGCCGTCAGCAGCCGGGCAAAGGGTTCTGCCGTCCGGTCCATGGAGGGGCAGCCCTCCTGCTCCAGCTGCCGCAGCTGGCCCAGGCACTGCCGCACCGTTTCATCAAAGTCAGGCCGCAGGGCGGCCGCCTTGCGGTAGCAGCCTTTCAGCAGCACCGAGAGCACCCGGGCAGGCAGCCCCCGCCAAAAAGAGCTGTCCGCTACGGTGTCCCGCAGCTTCCAATAGCTGAGGATGGTACCCACGTCTGCCGCCCTGTCCGCCCCGCTGGAGCAGGTACAGGTCTTTTTGCGGCACCACAGCCGGGCGGGGCAGCGCGCTCTCACCTGCTCCGGCGGGCTGCCGTCCAGCAGCATGGCCAGAAAGGTCATATCATAGCTGAGAAACATCCGGGCCGGAAAGCCGTGGCGCTTGCCCAGCGCCCGGCACACCCCGCAGTACAGGGCCTCATAGTCCCGGTTCTGACGCACCTTCAGCTCGTCCCGCCAGGGCCGCACATAGCCGAACATCAGCCCTCCGGGTGGATGGCGGTAATGCGGAAGGAAATGGACTGCTTCCGGCCCATCCGCCGGTCCAGCAGCACCGCCGCCCCCAGGCCCAGCACAAAGCCCAGCCCGCCGGCCACGCCGCACACCGCACCCCCTGCCCCCAGGGCAGCGCAGAGGAAATAAGCCCCGAAAAACAGCAGGAAGGGGACCAGATAGACCACCACCGCCGCTCCCAGGATGGTACGGGTGGAGGACTCCACCTGTACCATATCCCCGGGCATGGCCCGCACCGGGTTGGCGGCGGTGACGGCCACGGTGGAGCTGACCATCAGCTCGCGGCATCCGCCGCCGCACTTGGAGCAGTCGTGGCCGCAGGCCGACTGGCGGCGCACCGTCACCTCCGCCCTGCCGTCCTCAAATACTTTTGTTACTTTTGCTGTCTGAATCATGGAATCACCTTGGTTCTTTCTCGTCAGGACAGGGATACCACAATGGTATACGTCCCTACCACGCCCACGTCGCTGCTGCCGTCCAGATAGACCTTGACCGGGACGGTACGGCTGCCGGTGGAGGGGTCGGTGTTGGACAGGTCGGCCACAATGCGCAGCTGGGAATCCTGCACCTGGCTGACCGCCTCCTCGCTGCCCCGGATGAGGACGCTGCACGCCTTGGTAATGGCCTCCGGCACATAGCCGGCGGGGGTGTTGATGATTTCAATGTTGTCCACTCTCATGGTACGGGTGGACAGCCCTTCCACCTCCACCGTCACCTCCACCTCGGTGATGCCGCTGACGTTGGACAGTTCCGGGGCCAGCTCAATTTTCTTCACAAAGGTTTCGGTGGTGTAAATATCGGACAGGGCAATGTCTCCCAGGTTGATCTCCTTCAGCCCCTCCAGGTCGGCCTCGTCCCCCGCCCCCATGATAAACTCTGTGGGAGAGAAGCTGACCCTGGCGTTGTCTGCGGTAGCGCCCCCTCCGTCAATCAGGTTGACGGTCAGGGGTACCTTCTTCAGCACCACCACCGGCAGCTCCACCAGAACCTTCTGGGGATCGGTCGCCAGGACGCCGGTGTGTGCAATGGGATTGCCGGCGGCATCCATCAGGGTGTAGGAACACTGCTGGCTGTACGTCTCGGTCATCTCCTGCTGGGAGACGGTCACCTGGGCATACTCCACCTGGCTGACCACTTCCTCCTGGCCGCTGATGGTCACGGTACCGGGGGTAATGGCAAACTCGCCCCGCTGGTAGCCCTGGGCCACGCTGCCCTCAAAGACCCCCCGCACCTCCACTTCCTTGCTGGCCCAGCGGGACACGGTAAAGGTGACGGCGCTGGGGCTGGTATACCGCAGCTCAATGGCATCGGTAGAGGTAATGGAGCGGGGATAGCTGATGAGCCGGGTGGTGATGGGGACGGTCTGCTCCCCCGGCTCGGTGATGCCCGACACGTCGATGGTCACGGTGATCTCCCCCTGGTTCAGCCGGGTGAACACATCCCGGCGGGCCTGGATGTTCAGACTGATGGTCTGGCTGGCCCCTTGGGAGATCATCAGGCCCCGCTCCTCCAGCACCTCCATGCCGGAAAAAACCACCTTCACATTGCTGATGGTGCCGGTATTGATGGGATTGGCCTCTTTCCCGATATAGACCCACAGGGCAAAGGCCATCAGAACGGACAGCAGGATATAGAACCACTTGCTGTCAGTGATCTTTTTCTCCATGGTCCTTGTCCCCCTTTCCGCCCCGGAGCAGATTCTTCAGCTTGAATTTGGACTGGTTGTCTGTCTCGTCACGTTCGGGCAGCAGTTCATTGCGCAGCAGCCGCTCCAGGGTTTCAGGGGCCAGGTGCCGCTTGAGCATCCCCCCCACCGCCACCGAAATGGAGCCTGTCTCCTCGGACACAATGGCAATGACGGCGTCGGTGTGCTCGCTGGCGCCGATGCCCGCCCGGTGGCGCATGCCCAGCTCCCGGGACAGGTTCACATTGCCCGACATGGGCAGCATACAGCCCGCCCCCACAATGCGGCCCGCCCGTACAATGACGGCGCCGTCGTGGAGGGGGGCCTTGTTCCAGAAGATATTTTTCAGCAGCTCGGCATTGACGGTACAATCCAATGGGGTACCCGTCTTGATGGCGTCATCCAGCATGTTTTTCCGTTCAAAGACCATCAGAGCGCCGGTTTTGGACTTGGACAGAGAGGTATAGGCCTCCACCGTCTGGGTAATGGCCCCGTCCAGCTCGTTGCGCTCCTCTGCGTTGGTAAACACCTTGCCCAGGTTGGCCCGGCCCATCTGCTCCAGGAAGCGGCGGATCTCCGGCTGGAAGAGCACCACCAGGGCCACAACGCCCCACTCCACCACCCGTCCCAGCAGGAAGTTCACCGTATTGAGCTGCATCAGGCTGGACACCCACAGGGCCACAATGAGCAGCAGAATGCCCTTGGCCACCGCCCCGGAACTGGACCGGCGGATGAGCATGATTACCTTATAAATAATGAAGGCCATGATGAGGATATCAATCAGGTCAAACATCCCGAAGGGCGTCACCATTGCCTTCAGCTGTCCCAGCATATACAAAATGCCTTCCATCATTCCACGTCTCCCGCTCCCCGGCGGCGCCGGTCATTCCACTCCATCCGGTTGATTCAACTTGTACATTATACTGTATTCCCCAGGGGTTGACAAGGGAAAGGGAAATCAATTTTTTGTGAATTCTCATCGGATTTTCTCCCTTCCCCTGCGGCAGAAGGCGGGGAACCGGCCGGTGCTTTCCCTCCCGGTCCCCCTCTCCGTCCGCCCTGCTGCCTCAGGGCTGCCGGCCTGCCAGCCGCCCCACCTCCCACACAAAGCGGTCCACCTCCGCCGGGGTGTTGAAGTCGGACAGGCTGGCCCGGACGGTGCCTTCCGCCAATGTTCCGGCGCTGCTGTGGGCCAGCGGGGCGCAGTGCAGCCCCGCCCGCAGGGCAATCCCCCGGCGGCTCAGGCGCTCCCCCACCTCCTCGCAGTCCATCCCCTTTACCTGGAAGGAGAGCACTCCGCCCTGCCGCTCCCCGGCCGGTGCCGCAAAGAGGGTGAGGTTGGGCAGTGTTTCCAGACCCCGGACCGCCCGGGCCAGCAGTTCCCGTTCTTTTCGGAGGATTGCCCCGGTCCCCCGTCCCGCCACATAGCGCAGCCCCGCCAGCAGCCCCGCAATGCCGGGCATATTGTGGGTACCGGCTTCCAGCCCGTCGGGCAGAAAGTCGGGCATAGTCTGGAGGGCGGAGGAACTGCCGGTCCCCCCTTCCAGCAGGGGGACCCACTTCTCCCCGCCGCACAGCAGCAGCCCGATGCCCTGGGGGCCGTACAGCCCCTTGTGGCCGGGCATAGCCACAAAGGCGGCCCCCCATTTGTCCTGCTCCACCGGCAGGCACCCGGCAGACTGGGAGGCGTCCACAATCAACGGCACGCCCCGGTCCCGGCACAGCTCCGCCAAGTCCCCCACCGGCAGAATGGCCCCAAACACATTGGACACATGGGTGCAGATCACAGCGGCAGGCCGCTGCTCCAGTCCCCGGGCAAAGGCCTCCAGCTGGGCCTGCCCGTCAAACAGCGGGGCCTGGGCCACCGCCACCTCCGCCCCCAGGCGGTGCAGGGGCCGGGTGACGGCGTTGTGCTCCCAGCCGGAGATGAGCACCCTGGCCCCGGGAGACACCAGAGAGCGGATGGCAATGTTCAGGCCGTGGGTGGCAGAGGAGGTAAAGATCACCCGCTCCGGATTGTCCACCCCGAACAACTCTGCCGCCGCCTGACGGCAGGCAAAGGCCACCTTAGCCGCCCGCTGGGCGGGCAGATGGCCCCCCCGGCCGGGGCTGGCCAGCCGTCCCACCGCCCATGCCATGGAGCGGGCTACCGACGGGGGCTTTTGCAGGGTGGTGGCGGCGCTGTCCAGATAGATCACAGCCCCACCTCCCGGTAGTCCCCCTCTCCCGCCTGGAGAAAAATCCGCCGGGGGGTCAGCCCCACCCGGTTGAGCACCACCAGAGACGGGGTCAGGCTGCGCTCAGCAATTTTGACGCAATGGCTGCACCCCTCCCGGTCGATCACCTTGGGAGAGCGCAGCACCCGGGCCGTAATTCCCGCCCGCTCCAGCATGGCAGCAGTGCGCTGGGCATAGGTCAGGGAGCGGCACACCATCAGATAATAGACCATAAAAAAACGCTCCTCTCGCACCAGCATATGCACTGGCGGAGAGGGGCGTGAACCAGATACTCTGTCAAATTGTTTCCAGGAGACAGACGGCATGGGCGGCCATTCCCTCTCCTGTGCCGGTAAAGCCAAGGCCCTCCTCGGTGGTGGCCTTGACGCTGACCTGTCCGGGGGAAATCCCCAGACGGGCGGCCATATTTTCCCGCATGGCCTGGATATGGGGGGCCAGCTTGGGCCGCTGGGCCAGGATGGTGGCGTCAAGATTGCCCACCCGGTACCCCGCTTCCCGGAGCCGCTCCCCCACCCGCTCCAGCAGCAGCAGGCTGTCGGCGCCGGCATAGGCCGGGTCGGTGTCGGGAAAGAGCTTGCCGATATCCCCCAGGCAGGCCGCCCCCAGCAGGGCGTCCATCACCGCATGGACCAGCACATCGGCATCCGAGTGGCCCAGCAACCCCTTTTCAAAGGGGATATCCACGCCCCCCAGGATCAGTTTCCGGCCTTCCACCAGCCGGTGTACGTCATATCCATGCCCAATTCTCATAGCTCCTCCTTCCAGGCCAGCAGGGCCTCTGCCATAGCCAGGTCCTCCGGGGTGGTCAGCTTCAGGTTGCAGTAGCTGCCCTGGGTGACGGCCACCCCTATGCCCAGCCGTTCCACCGCGGAACAGTCATCGGTCAGGGCCGCCCCCTCCACCTCCGCCTTTTCCAGGGCGGATACAATCAGGTCCCGCTGGAATACCTGGGGGGTCTGGATGGCATACAGCCGGGAGCGGTCAGGCGTACGCTCCACCATGCCGTCCCGCACCAGCTTGATGGTATCCTTCACCGGCACTGCCGGGGCGGCGGCGCCGCACTGCTCCCCCCGGCTGATCACCTCATCCAGCAATGCCTGGCTCACCAGGGGCCGGGCGCCGTCGTGGATGGCCACCAGGTCAATGGAGCGGCTCAGCTCTTTCAGCCCGGCCTGCACCGACTGGGTGCGGGTCGTTCCCCCCTCCACAATGCACTTCACCTTGGACAAAGCCCCGTCCCGGCACAGATTGCTGATAGGAACGATCAGATCCCCTCTGGTAACTACCACAATTTCCGCCACATGGGGGCAGTTGTCCAGGGCGTGCAGGGTGCGTACAATCACCGGCACCCCGTCCAGGGGCAGCAGCAGCTTATCCTGCCCCATCCGGGTGGAGCTGCCCGCCGCCGGCACCACCACCCCGCAGCGGATGGCCCTGGGCTTTGCCCGGGAAAACAAACGGGACAGCAATCCCGGCATACCATTTTCCTCCTTTATCAAAAAGGAGCCTTCCGGCCCCTTTCCCTTGCTGATCAAATGTTATGTTGTACCGCCATACCCTATGATATTACGTGATAGCAGTATTGATCCGTGCTTCCACATCTTCATAGCTGGCATTCTGGGCCAGAACAATCTCTGAAATCAGGATCTGCCGGGCAGAGTGGAGCATTTTCCGCTCCCCGGTGGACAGGCCCCGCTCCTCATCCCGCCGGGTCAGCCCCTTGACCACCCGGGCCACCTCCAGCAGGTTTCCGCTCTTCAGCCGGAGCATGTTTTCCCGGTAGCGCTGGTTCCAGTTGGGGGTCATGTCCACCGCAATGTCCGGTATGGCGGCAATGATCCGGTCTGCTTCCTCCCCTCCAACCACAGGGCGCACACCAATCTCCTCACTGTTTGCGGTGGGGATCATGACCAGCATCCCCCCAACCGGGAGCTTCAGAATGTAATAATCCCGCACAACACCATTGACCTTCTTTTGCACAATGCTGTCAATCACACCAGCACCATGCATCGGGTGAACAATTTTGTCCCCTACCTGAAACACGATCCCACCTCCCAGCAGATCCGTCCGTTCCTCTGTTGCCATTCCAGGGTACCATATGCTCTGTTATGCATCCATTATAGACCCAATCCCCAGGCTTTGCAAGGCTTTCCCCCTGCAAAGGGCAAAAAAACAGCGCCGTTTGACACGGCGCTGTTTGGATTCCGGATTACTCCTCCACGGGAGCGGCTTCCTGATCGCCCTCCAGCAGAGCACGGATGGACAGGGAAACCTTCTTGTTGTCGTAGTCGATGTCGATGATCTTCACATCCACCATCTGACCCTCGCTCAGCACGTCGCCGGGCTTGTCAATGCGGTGGTCGGCAATCTGGGAAATGTGAATCAGGCCGTCCACACCGGGTACCACTTCGGCAAAGGCGCCGAAGGTCATCAGCTTGACCACACGGACGTTGGCCACGTCGCCGGGCTGATACTTGCCGGTGAACACCTCCCAGGGGTTCTGGGTGCGGTCCTTCATGCCCAGAGAGATCTTCTTCTTCTCGGGGTCGAAGGAGATCACATAGACCTCCACGGTGTCGCCCACGGAGACCACCTCAGAGGGGTGCTTGATGCGGGACCAGGACAGCTCGGAGATGTGGACCATGCCGTCCACGCCGCCGATGTCCACAAAGGCGCCGTAAGAGGTCAGGCTCTTGACGGTACCGGTGTAGCGCTTGCCCTCCTCGATGCTGGCCCACACCTCGGCGGCCTTGGCGGCACGCTCCTCGGCCTCCACAGCACGGATGGAACCCACCACACGCTTGCGGGCACGGTTGACCTCGGTGATGCGCAGGCGCACCTTCTGCTTCACCAGCTGGCTCATGGGAGTCTCCCGGGGCAGGCCGGTCTGGGAGGCAGGCACGAACACCCGGACGCCCTTGATGGACACCACAACGCCGCCCTTGTTCTCCTCGGTGACCACGCCCTCCATGGTGGTGTGATCCTCCTTGGCCTGCTCCACGTCTTCCCAGCTCTTTACGGTGTCAAGGCGCTTCTTGGAGAGGGTGACAACACCCTCCTGGTCGTTGACGCGCATGACGTAGGTCTCGATCTCATCGCCCACCTTTACCAGGTCCTCGACCTTGACCGTGGGGTCGTCGGTCAGCTCAGACACCGGTATGTAACCGGCGTGCTTGGTGCCAAGATCCACATAGATCTCAGTAGGCGTGATTCCAGTGACTACGCCTGTAACCTTCTCCCCTGTATTTAAAGTCTTGATCGATTTCTCCAGCATTTCAGCAAAGGATTCCTCGATCTCAATGTGTTCGTCGCTCATTTTGTCATAGACCTCCTTTATAATCCACTCAGGTGTGGACGCACCCGCAGTGATTCCAATAGAAGCCTTCCGGTACAGGGTGGAAGGTTCCAGCTCTGCCGCCCGTTCGATCCAAACAACCTTGGGGCAGAGCGCCGCGCACAACTGAGCCAGCCGCTTGGTGTTGGAGCTTTCCCGCCCCCCGATGACGACCATAACATCGGAACGGGCGGCCAGCGCCTGGGCCTCGGACTGACGTTTATACGTAGCATTACATATTGTATCAAAAATTTTTAAATTTGTACACTCTTTTTTGTTTTTTTTACGCACTCTGCCCAGATAAAGTGCGTGGAGGTGGTTTGGGACACCATGGTGATGGG
>CALWOK010000153.1 GCA_944383125.1 uncultured Flavonifractor sp. | reverse complement strand
GCCCCTTAAAAACCCATAATATCCCATTACAAAAAGCCAACTAACACATAGAACGGCCTTCCTCATTTGGTGGGAGCGTGAGCCCCCGTGTGAAAATCCGTGTGAAAATTTCCACCGACAAGGAGCTATGATTATCAACAATTATCTACGCAACACAATAAAAACCATTTCCCTCCGTTAATGTTGGCTCATCTTTTATCAAATACCAAAATACTATATATAGCGAAAAAAGAAAGTGTACACACAATATATTGCGTAAATTAGCAATAAAAAAACAGATGGAGAAAAATCTCCATCTGTCTTTTTCTGGTTGCGGGGGAAGGATTTGAACCTTCGACCTCCGGGTTATGAGCCCGACGAGCTACCAAACTGCTCTACCCCGCGATATGGTGCCGGAGACCGGGATCGAACCGGCACAGGATTACTCCTACGGGATTTTAAATCCCGGGCGTCTGCCAATTCCGCCACTCCGGCATGGAGGGCTTCCGATCTCTGTTTCCTGAGTGCCTAAATAGAATAGCACAGGAATACCGTTATGTCAAGGGAAATTCAAAAAAATATTTGTGCTTTTTTGTTTCTCCCGTGGAAAGCATTGCGTCGGCTTCCGACTACTTTTTTCCAGATAATGGTTTATATTGTTGCTATCGTATGCAAGACAAGCATGGGAAGCAAAGGAGACGGAAGCATGTCAACAAAAGAAACGCTGAAAACCAAGGCCGCCCGTCTGCGGGAAGAGGCCAGGGAAACTGGAAAGGTGGTGCTGCGGGCGCCGGTGCTTGTACGGGCTGCCGAGTGCGTGATCCGCTTTTTGCTGGGGGCCATGCTGGCTGGTGCAGAAATTTTTGGAGGAAACGCTCCCTTCGGCATCGGACTGGTAGGGGCCTCCGGCTCAGGTGTAGACGGCTTCTGCGCATTGCTGGGCGCCTGCTTTGGGTATCTGACCATGGGAGGGCTGACCGAGGGATTACGGTATGTGGCTGCAGGTATTCTGGTCTTTTCTGTAGCGTTTGCCTTTTTTGATGTGGGTTTTTACCGCAAAAGCTGGTTTATGCCCCTGGCCGCCGCTGCCATCAACGGTGCTACCGGTTTGCTCTATCTCTCTGAACAGGGATGGTCTCCGGAAGGTCTGATCTATTTCCTCACAGAAGTACTGCTTTGCGGTGGTTCTGTCTACTTTTACCGCATTGCCTTTACGCCCTGGACCGAAAAACGGGAGGAGGAAAGCCTGACAGCCCGTCAAATCATCAGTGTGATGCTGCTGCTGGGTACCCTGCTGCTTACCCTTTCCAAACTGACCCTGCTGGGAGAGCTGTCGGTGGGGCGATTTGCCGGTGTACTGGCAGTCATGACAGTGGCATTTAAAGGTGGAATTCGTCTGGGCGCCACAGCCGGCGTGGCAGTGGGCCTTGGTATGGATCTGTCGGCAGGAGGCACCCCCTTTTACGCGATGGCATACGCCCTCTCCGGCGTAATGGCGGGAGTTTTTCACCGGCAGGGCAAGCTGGCCTCCGCACTGGCCTATGTGCTGGCCAACGCTCTGGCAGTGCTCTGGACCTGGCAGGACGGTCTGCATATCCCCCTTTTGTACGAGGTATTTGTTGCTTCTGTGGTATTCCTGCTGCTGCCGGAAAAGCTTCTGCGCCAGGTGGGGGCGCTGGTAGACACAGCACCCCGTCACGCCACACAGGAGCGGGCCATGGCATATGTCAAAGGGCGCATGGAGGATACCGCCGCCGCCTTCAAAAGCCTGTATGAGTCCATGCGGGGGACGCTGCGCCCCTTACAGCCCAACGACAACGATGCTGCCAGTATTTTCGACCGGACTGCAGATCGGGTATGCAAACAATGTGCGCTGCAAACCGCCTGCTGGCAGCGGGACTATGTGTCCACATACAATGCACTGAATGACGCCCTTTCTCCCATGCTGGAACGGGGGCGGGCGGAAAGCGAGGATTTTCCCGCCTATTTTGCCAACCGGTGCATGAAATTTCCGGCTTTTGTTGCTGCTGTCAATGAAGAACTGGCCGCTCTGTTGTATCGGCGTCAGTACCAGAACAGACTGCGGGAAAACCGGGTTGCAGTGTGCCGGCAATATCATGAACTGGCAGAGGTATTGGGTACTGCGGCGGCGGAGCTGAGTGCAGAACTGATTCCGGATACAATACGGGAAAAACGGTTACGGCAATATCTGGCTGCCCAGGGCGTGGAGTGCCAAAGCGCAGTGTACTATGATCAAGACGGCCATCTGCGCATAGAGCTGGAAGGGGCTGGTCTTGGGGTGCTGCGGCAACAAGAGTCGGTAGAAAAACTTTCCAAACTGATGAACTTTCCTCTGCGCCTGGTAGAAGAGGAGCGGCGGGACCGATTGACTCTGGTACAGGGGGAGCCGTTGATGGCGGTGGCCGGTGTGTCTGCCCGAAAAAAGGAGGGGCAGACTGTTTCCGGTGACACAGGGGCCTGGTTCAAACACGATGACGGCTCTTTGTATGTGCTTTTGTGTGATGGCATGGGTTCGGGACGGCTGGCCCAGCGGGAGAGCACGCTGGCAGTTCGGCTGCTGGAGCAGTTTCTCCGGGCAGGGGTACGGCCGGAACATGCCCTGCATACCCTCAGTGCCGCATTGGCCCTCAGAGGGGAGGAGGAAATTGGCTTTACCACCATTGATCTGCTGCGCGTGGATTTATTTACCGGTGACGCTGACATATATAAGTATGGAGCTGCACCCAGCTATGTGAAAAAAGGCCTGAAGGTCAGCCGGATCACCGGCTGTTCCCTGCCTGCCGGACTGGCCGGCGGAGACGGAGGCGAACCGGACCGTACCCACCTCAAGCTGGAGGCCGGGGACTGTGTCCTGCTTCTGACCGACGGTGTAACGGGCAATGGCAGCGATCAATGGGTGCGGAATCAACTCTCCTCCTTTGACGGCTCCAGCCCCAGAGAACTGGCCCAGGCGTTGCTGGAAGAGAGCGACCGGCAAGCAGGCAGCGGGGACGACCGTACGGTACTTGTCCTCAAGCTGGTCAAACGATAACCTTATCCTGTACTGCAAGCATATATGGGATAAAAACAAACAAGGACACACCTTTAGGTGTGTCCTTGTTTGTTGGTGCGCGAGGCGGGACTTGAACCCGCACGTGCGTAATGCACACTAGAACCTGAATCTAGCGAGTCTGCCAATTCCACCACTCGCGCATTTGCTTGCTGGGCCATCGCTCAGCGCAGGACTTATATTACCACGCAGCCCGACGGTTGTCAACTGTTTTTTTGCGATTTTTTTGTTTTTCTCTTCTATCTGGGCGTCTGCCCCATCTGGGCGGACCAGTACCATGGGTACCCTTCTCCGTGTCATGCATTCTTAGGAGCAGTATTCCCATCCATTTGGACCTGACCGCCGGAAAAATCTCCGCTTGGACAGCCGTCCCCTATGGTTTCCGCTGCCTGCACACTGCCATGGCATCTGACAATTTTTTACGCCACAGAATTGTTGTAGGAAGCAGAAATTTGTTAAAAAATAAACTTTCAAATAAACGGTTGACAACATTTTCCTGTTTAGTTATACTAAAATTAAACTTGTCGGTATAAAAAGTTTGCAGATGCCGGCACAGTATGTGTCCCGCTTATCCCAGATCCGCGAAACGGAAACCTTACTTGGGGGAAAACGAGGTGTTGAGCTATGTATCAAAAAACGGCAGAAAGCCAATGTGCCTGTTGTTGCGGTTGTGGTGCAGAGAGTGAAGAGGTTCTGCAGGAGCGTATCCGCACGCTGGCCCGGGAATACCGGGGAAAAGAGGGCTCTCTCATTCAGGTGCTGCATATGGCCCAGACCATTTACGGATACCTGCCTATTGAGGTTCAGAAGATTGTGGCCGATGAGCTGGAGATCCCTCTGTCTCAAGTTTCCGGTGTTGTGACCTTCTACTCCTTCTTCTCCACTCAACCCAGGGGCAAGCATACCATCCGGGTATGCCTGGGTACCGCCTGCTACGTCCGGGGCGGTAAAAAGATTGTGGAGCGGCTCCAGGAACTGCTGGACGTAAAGGTGGGGGACACCACCGCCGACCGGAAGTTCACGCTGGAGGTGGCCCGGTGCATCGGGGCCTGTGGTCTGGCCCCCGCCATGTCCATCGACGACACGGTGTATAAGCAGGTCAAACCTGAGCGGCTGGAGAGCATTCTGGCCCGATATGATGAGAATGGGGGGACGGAACTGTGAGCCTTGTGCGTTCAACTGCGGACCTGAGCCGCATCAAGGAGAGCTACCTGGCCCAGCAGAACAAGTGCACCTGGCAAGTACTGGTGTGCGGCGGCGCGGGCTGTGTGTCCTCCCACTGTCAGGAGGTAAGGGAGGCTCTGGACCAGGCTTTGGCCGACCACGGTCTGAGCGATTCCGTCAGCGTGCTGGTCACTGGCTGCATGGGTACCTGCGCCGCAGGCCCTGTGATGCTGGTGGAACCCGACGGTATTTTCTACACCTCCATGGATCCGGAGAAGGTGCGGGAGGTGGTGGAGCGCCATCTGATCGGCGGAGAAGTCGTGGAGGACTACACCTTCTGGGACAGCTACCAGAAAAAGCGCATCCCCAAGCTGGACGACATCAGTTTCTTTAAAGAGCAGGTGCGCATCGCCCTGCGCAACTGCGGCCGGATGGAGTATTCCTCTCTGGACGCCTACATCGCCCGGGACGGCTATGCCGCCGCCGCCAAGGCTCTGCTGACCATGAGCCCGGAGCAGGTGGTAGAGGAGATGAAGTCCTCCGGCCTGCGGGGCCGGGGCGGCGCAGGATTCCCCACCGGCGTGAAGTGGGAAGCCGGCCTGAAGGCCCCCAAGGGTCAGAAGTACATCGTCTGCAACGCCGACGAGGGCGATCCCGGCGCATTCATGGACCGCTCCGTATTGGAGGGCGATCCCCACTCCATTATTGAGGGTATGCTGCTGGGAGGCTACGCCATCGGAGCCGACAAGGGCTACGTCTATGTCCGGGCCGAGTACCCCCTGGCGGTGGAGCGGCTGGGCGCCGCCATCGACCAGGCCCGGGAGGCCGGTCTGCTGGGCCAGGACATTCTGGGTTCCGGGATCAGCTTTGATCTGGAGATCCGCATTGGCGCAGGGGCCTTTGTCTGCGGCGAGGAGACCGCCCTGCTGGCCTCTATCGAGGGTATGAGAGGCGAGCCCCGGCAGAAGCCCCCCTTCCCCTTCGAGTCCGGCCTGTTTGAGAAGCCTACCATCATCAACAACGTGGAAACCCTGGCCAACGTGGCTCCCATTATCCTCAACGGTGCTGCCTGGTATGCCTCCTTTGGCACCGAGAAGAGCAAGGGTACCAAGGTGTTCGCTCTGGCTGGAGCCATCGTCAACGCCGGTATCATCGAGGTACCCATGGGTACCGTGCTGGGGGACAGTGTGTATAAAATCGGCGGCGGCATCGTGGACGGCAAGGGCTTCAAGGCCATCCAGTCCGGCGGTCCCTCCGGCGGCTGTCTTACCAAGGAACATCTCAACGTGACAGTGGACTATGAATCCCTGTCTGCTCTGGGGGCCATCATGGGTTCCGGCGGTCTGATCGTGATGAACGAGGATACCTGTATGGTGGATACCGCCCGGTACTTCATGGACTTCATCCGGGACGAGAGCTGCGGCAAGTGTCTGCCCTGCCGGGTGGGTACCAAGCGTATGCTGGAAATTCTGGAGCGCATCACCCAGGGCAAGGGGGAAGAAGGGGACATCGAGATGCTGGAGGAGCTGGCCTCCACCTTGCAGCAGACTGCCATGTGCGGCCTGGGTCAGACCGCCTCCAACCCTGTCCTGTCCACCATCCGCTATTTCCGGGAGGAGTACGAGATCCACATCAAGGCCAAGCACTGTGACGCCGGGGTGTGCTCCGAGCTGTATACCTCTCCCTGCCGCAACGCCTGCCCCGCCGGGGTCAACGTACCTGGCTACCTGTCCCTGGTGGCCGCCGGCCGGCTGGGAGACGCCTACCGGCTGATCCGCCAGGACAATCCCTTCCCCGCCGTCTGCGGCCGTGTGTGTACTCACCCCTGCGAGCGCCACTGCCGCCGGGGCCAGGTGGACGAGGCTGTGGCCATCTGTTCCATCAAGCGGTTTGTGGGTGACCATGTGCTCAACGGCGAGTACGAGGTACCTCCCGTCAAGCCCAACCCGCCCACCGGCAAGCGTGTCTCGGTGGTGGGCGCCGGTCCCTCCGGCCTTACCTGTGCCTACTATCTGGCTAAGCTGGGCCATCAGGTGGACGTGTACGAGGCCGACTCGGTGGCCGGCGGCGTGCTCCACTGGGGCATCCCCGAGTACCGCCTGCCCAACGAGGTGCTGGCCAAGGAAATCGCCGCCATTGAGGAGGCGGGCGTCACCATCCATACCAATTCCCGCATCGGCTCCCGGGCCGGCTGCATTATGACAGTCAACGAACTGATGGAGCGCAGTGATGCGGTATACATGGCCATCGGTACCCAGAAGCCCATGCGCATGGACGTGCCTGGCGAGAACCTGGAAGGCGTGGAGAGCGGTCTGTCCTTCCTGCGCCGGGTGGGGCTCAATGTGGACCGCTCGGTCCCCCGCCGCCTGGTGGTTATCGGCGGCGGCTCCACCGCCATGGATGTGGCCCGTACTGCCCGCCGTCTGGGCGCAGAGGAAATTACCGTGGCTTACCGCCGCACGGTGGACGAGATGCCCGCCGGGGCGGAGGAGGTGGCCGAGGCCCGGGAGGAGGGCATCCACCTCATTGAGCTGGCCTCCCCCGTGGAGATTCTGGGGGACCACGGCAAGGTCACCGGCATCCGGCTGGTCCGCCGGGAGCTGGCCGACTTCGGCAAAGACGGCCGTATGCGCAGCCGCCACATCCCTGGCTCCGAGTTTGACATCTCCTGCGACGGGGTGGTGGCCGCCGTCAACCAGGGTCTGGACGCCAACACCCTGCTCACCGACGAGAGCGGCAAGGGCTTTGCCACCGACCGCTTCACCGGTGAGACCAACCGGCCCGGCATGTTTGCCGGCGGTGACGCCGCCGCCCACGGCAGCCGGGTGGTGATCAACGCCATTGCCGACGGCAAGAAGGCCGCCGCAGGCATCGACCGCTATCTGGGCGGCGCCGGCGTGCTCAACAAGGGAGAGGAGATCGACATCCCCGTCATCCCCGTGGGCGACGTGGAAGCCCATGACCGCTTCCCCACCCGCTGCCTGAGCATGGAAGACCGGGTGGACAATTTCCGTGAGGTGGCCCAGGGCTACCACAATCTGGACGCCATGGCCGAGTGCCTGCGCTGCCTGCACTGCGATAGGAGGTAAGGAAGATGCTGAATCTGACCATAAATGGAAAGCCGTGTCAGGCCCAGGAGGGCTCCACCATCCTGGAGGCCGCCCGGCAGAACGGCATCCATATCCCCTCCCTTTGCTACCTGAAGGATATCCACCAGTACGGCACCTGCCGTGTCTGCGTGGTAGAGGTGGAGGGGATGCGCAACCTCCAGGCCTCCTGTATGGTAAAGGCCAGGGAGGGTATGGTGATCCACACCAACAGCCCCAAAGTACGGGCCAAGCGGAAGATGCTCTACGAGCTGCTGATCTCCAACCACCCCAAGGACTGCCTGTCCTGCGCCCGGAACCAGAGCTGTGAGCTCCAGGCCCTGGGCCAGGAGCTGGGAGTCACTGAGTCCCGCATCTCCGGTGAAATGGGTCCCTGCCACAAAGACGTTTCTCCCTCTATCACCCGGGATACCTCCAAGTGCATCCTGTGCCGCCGGTGTGTCACGGCCTGTAACCAGATTCAGGAGGTGGGCGCCATCAACGCCCAGAACCGGGGCTTTGACACCGTCATCTCTCCCGCCATGGGCCTGCCCCTCAACTCCACCGCCTGCGCCATGTGCGGCCAGTGTGTGAATGTCTGCCCCACCGGGGCCCTTACCGAGACCGACGCAATCAAGCCGGTGTGGAAGGCCCTGGAGGATGAGAAGAAGGTCACTGTCATTCAGGTTGCCCCTGCGGTCCGTGCCGCTCTGGGAGAGGAGTTTGGTATGCCCACCGGGACCCGGTGTACCGGTAAGATCGCCGCCGCTCTCCATGCCCTGGGCTTTGACCATGTGTTTGACACCGATTTTGCCGCCGACCTGACCATCCTGGAGGAGGGGACCGAGCTGCTCCAGCGGCTGCAGTCCGCTCTTACCGGCGGAGACGCAGTGCTGCCCATGATTACCTCCTGTTCCCCTGGCTGGATCAAGCACATTGAGCACGCCTTCCCCTGTGAGCTGGACCACCTGTCCACCTGTAAGTCTCCCCACACCATGATGGGCGCCCTGGTGAAATCCTTCTATGCCCAGAAGGCGGGCATCGACCCGGCGGACATGTTTATGATCTCCGTCATGCCCTGTACCGCCAAGAAGTACGAGATTCAGCGGCCGGAGATGGAGGTGGCGGGCCGCCGGGATGTGGACGCCGTTCTGACCACCCGGGAGCTGGCCCGTATGATCAAATCCGCCGGCATCGACTTTGTTAACCTGCCCGACGAGCAGTTTGACGATCCCCTGGGCCTGTGTTCCGGCGCCGGCGATATCTTCGGCGTCACCGGCGGCGTGATGGAGGCCGCTCTGCGCACCGTCTATGAGCTGACCACCGGACGGGAACTGCCCTTTGACGGTCTCCACGTGGCCCCCATTGTGGGCCTGGAGCTGGTGAAGGAGGCGGCTGTGACCTTTGAGAATGTGCTGCCCCAGTATTCCTTCCTGGAAGGAGTGACCGCCCGTATTGCAGTCACCTCCAGCCTGAAGGGAGCGGACATCCTCATGCGGGATGTGGCGGCGGGGAACTCCCCCTACCACTTTATCGAGGTTATGGGGTGTCCCGGCGGCTGCATCAACGGCGGCGGCCAGCCCCGGAACCGGGAGGACGGCTACCGGGAGAAGCGGATGCAGGCTCTGTACAGCGAGGACGAGGCCAAGACCCTCCGCAAGAGCCATGAAAATCCCGATTTGCTGAAGCTGTACGAGGAGTACCTGGAACAGCCCTGCGGCCACAAATCCCACGAACTGCTCCACACTACCTATACCCCCAGAGGGCTGTACAACGAGCTGGTGAAGTGAGTCCGCCATGCACTTCCCCTCTGTCTGAAATTTGCCCTTTGACCTGCAAAATGATGCATGACAGCAAACATCCGCTGGGATATCTGATCCCAGCGGATGTTTACATGATACGCACATTCCGGATGAACATAACAAAAAAAGATGAACATTCTTACAGCTGTTTCAATGCTGTAAGAATGTTCATCCTGGTGCGCGAGGCGGGACTTGAACCCGCACGTGCGTAATGCACACTAGAACCTGAATCTAGCGAGTCTGCCAATTCCACCACTCGCGCATATGGTGCGGATGACGGGACTCGAAC
>CALWOK010000152.1 GCA_944383125.1 uncultured Flavonifractor sp. | reverse complement strand
CTGTTATGCCCGGTCGGCCTGGATAAGCAGCTTGACCGCTTCTATGCCCACCTCCAGGGCGGCAGACAGGTCATGGCTTTCCTTCTGATCCAGTCCGGCAGCCTCCCGCTCCTGGTTCCAGATGACGTGGAAGCAGGCCCCGCACCGCACGCCCAGGGCGGCAGCACAGCAGAACAGGGCCGCCGACTCCATCTCAGAGGCCAGCACCCCCAGGCGCTTCCACGCCTCCCACTTGTACAGCAGTTCCTGGGCCACCGGCATCCGGGCAGGGCTGTGCTGTCCGTAAAAGGAGTCCTTGCACTGCACCACACCGGCGTGCCAGGGCTTTCCCAGCTGTTTGGCCGCCTGCACCAGGGCGCTCTGCACCGCATAGTCTGATACCGCAGGGAATTCAATGGGGGCATACTCCCGGCTGGCCCCCTCATGGCGTACCGCTCCGGTGGCAATTACCACATCATCGCTTTTGACCGGCAGGGCAATGCCGCCGCAGGTTCCCACCCGGATAAAGGTATCCGCTCCAATGTTATGCAGCTCTTCCATGGCGATCACCGCAGAAGGCCCGCCAATTCCGGTGGAGCATACACTGACCTTTTCTCCCAGCAGTGTTCCGGTATAGATATTATATTCCCGGTTGCTGCCGATATGCACCGGGTCATCAAAATAGGCGGCGATCTTCTCACACCGGCCCGGGTCCCCCGGAAGAAAACAATACCGGCCCACATCTCCCCGCTTACATTTGATATGAAATTGCAGCTCATGTTCCTGCATGCTGTATGCCCCCTTCATGATAAAATGATGTTATAGATTATATCAGCTTCTCCCCTTCACCGCAAGACGCACAATAAACCGGAAAAATTGTAATACTTTGTTGTTGCTTTTTTCTCATTTCCCTTTTACAATTTACAAAGGAACGAACTCTGTGGAAGTTTTTACCTGTTCTGAAGGGAGGTGTATGGATGAAGAAGGCTCTGCTGCTTGCCGTACTGGCCCTGGTCTGCGGGGTCTCCCTGGGTATCATGATTGGCTCCGGCTTTCTGCTGTCCACCCGGGGACCCATCCGGATCGCCGCCTCCACCCCCACGCTGGAACGGCTGAACCCCTATCTTACCTCCACCTGCACAGAGCAGCCTCTGGACCGCACGGCCGACGCTCCCCTGCTGGAGCGGGCCGGGCAGGTGCTGGATCTGCTGAAAGCTGCCGACTACCCAGCCCTGTCCCATCTGGTACATCCGGACAAAGGGGTAACGCTGACCCCTTACTCCACCGTGGATCTCAAGTGCGACATGGTGCTCTATCCCTCACAGGTGGCCCATCTCTCCCAGGACCATACCTCCCACCTGTGGGGTGTGACGGACGGCTCAGAGATCCCGATCCGCCTGACCGGTCCCCAGTACTTCCAGCGCTATGTGTTCAATACCGACTACACCACTGCACCACAGGTGGGCATTGATACCGTCCAGGTCAGCGGCAATGCCCTGGAAAATGTCTCGGACGCCTATCCGGAAGGGCGGTTTGTGGAGTATTGTTTCCCCGGCATTGACCCCAAGCTGAAAGGCTTTGACTGGTGCTCTCTCAAGCTGGTCTTTGAAGTGTGGGACAATGACTGGTACCTGGTGGGCCTGATCCACAGCGAATGGACGGTCTGACCCTGTTTCTGCGTGCCGCAATCCGTTGCGGCACGCCTTTTTGTGGGAAAACACCCCCTTGCATATTGTGAGCGTTTGGGTTAAGATGTAGTTTATAGCGGCGTTTTTCGCCTTTTTCCGAAAGGATGCGTGTAGGTTGAAAATTATCATTGTAGGTGACGGCAAGGTGGGCTTTACCCTGGCCGAGCATCTCTCCCAGGAAGAGCACAACGTCACCATCATCGACACAAGAGACGAGGCCCTCCACAAGGCCTCCTCTGTCCTGGACGTGATGTGTGTCAAGGGCAACGGCGCCTCCATTGCCGCCCTGGTGGAGGCGGGGGCAGATGGGGCAGACGTGCTGATTGCCGCCACCAGTATGGACGAGGTCAACATGATCTGCTGCCTGACCGCCAAGCAGCTGGGGGCCAAATTTACCATTGCCCGGGTGCGCAATGTGGAGTACGCCATGGACCTGTCCCGCCGCAAAAAGGAACTGGGCATTGACCTGGCCATCAACCCGGAAAACGCCACTGCGGTGGAGATTTCCCGGCTGCTGCGCTTTCCCAACGCCGCCAATATTGAAACCTTCTGCCGGGGACGGGTGGAACTGATGGGCTTCCGGGTACGGGAGGGCGATTTCATCGCCGGACAGCCCCTGTCCGCCCAGACCGGAAAAATCCGGAATCTGCCCATGCTCATCTGTGCCGCCGAACGTGAGGACGGCCAGGTGGTCATTCCCGACGGCTCCTTTACCCCCCTGGTGGGGGACCGGCTCTACCTGGTGGGCCAGCCCGCCGGTCTTACGGCCTTCTTCCGCCTGCTGGGCCGCCATTCCCCCAAGCTCCACAGCGCCTTTATTGTGGGCGGCGGCCGGATCTCCCACTATCTGACCGCCATCCTGCTCAAGCTGGGAATGCGGGTCAAGGTGGTGGAGCGGGACATGGAGCGCTGCCGTCAGCTGAGCGATATGCTCCCCCAGGCCATGATCATCCACGGCGACGGCACCGACCAGGAGCTGCTGGAAGAGGAAAACGCCATGGACTCCGACGCCTTTATCTCCCTCACCGACCGGGACGAGGACAACCTGATTATCTCCCTCTATGCGGTGCAGCAGGGGGTCAAAAAGGTGGTGGCCAAGTCCAACCGGCAAAACTATGCCGGCATCGCCCACGCCGCCGGACTGGACAGCATTATCTCCCCCAAAATCCTGACCGCCGGTCAGATTTTGCAGGTGGTGCGGGGTATCCAGAACTCCAAGGGAAGCGTCATGACCGCCCTGTACAAAATTTGCGACGGCCATGCCGAGGCCCTGGAATTCATCGCCAACGATACCACCCACAACCGTGGTATTCCCCTCAAACATTTGAAGCTGAAAAAAGGGATCCTCATTGCCGTTCTGGTCCACGAGGGCAAGATCATCATCCCGGACGGCTCCTCCACCATTTCCACCGGGGATACCGTGATTCTGGTGTCCCGCAACCACGGTATTCTGGATCTCAACGATATTTATGAGGAGTCTGTGCTGGACCGGGGAGGGAACCCATGAATTTCAGGCTGGTGTTCAAGGTCACAGGCAAGTCTCTGATGGTGGAGGCCATTGCCATGCTGCTGCCTCTGCTGGTATGCCTGATCTACCGGGAGGACCCCACCCCCTTCCTTCTGACCATTCCCATGATCATCGTCGTTGGTTTTCTCCTCTCCCTCTTTCAGAGCGATGACCACTTCTTTACCCGGGAGGGCTTTTTTGCCGTGGCCCTGATCTGGCTGCTGATGGGCGCCTTCGGCGCCCTCCCCTTCTACTTCAGCGGCTACTTCCCCACCTATATCGACTGCTTTTTTGAAGCGGTGTCCGGCTTTACCACCACCGGCGCCTCCATCCTGACGGCGGTGGAACCCCTCCCCTACGGCATCCTCTTCTGGCGCTCCTTCATCCACTGGCTGGGGGGCATGGGGGTGCTCATCCTCACCATCGCCCTGCTGCCCAGCCTGGGCGCCCGTACCCTCCACCTGATGAAGGCGGAAAGCCCCGGCCCGGTGGTGAGCAAGCTGGTACCCAAGAGCAGCCAGTCCTCCAAAATCCTCTACGGCATCTACTGCGGCCTGACCGCTTTGCAGATTGTGGTGCTCCGGCTGGCCGGTATGCCCTGGTACGACAGCATTGTCCACTCCTTCGCCACCGCAGGCACCGGCGGCTTCTCCATCAAAAACCTCTCCATTGCCGCCTATGGAAACCCCGCCTTTGAGATCATCATCACCATTTTCATGCTCCTGTTCTCGGTGAACTTCTCCCTCTACTTCCTCATCCTGTGCGGCAAGGTAAGGCAGGCCCTGCGCAGCGACGAGCTGCGGTTTTTCCTGATTTTAGTCGCCGGCAGCATTGTGCTCATTACCATCAACATCCAGGGGCTTTACCCCACCCTGGGGGAATCTGCCCGCCATGCCGCCTTTCAGGTTGGCTCCATCATCTCCACCACCGGCTTTGCCAGCACCGACTTCAACCTGTGGCCGGAGTTCTCCCGGGTGCTGCTGGTGCTGCTGATGTTTGTGGGGGCCTGTGCCGGCTCCACCGGC
This sequence comes from uncultured Flavonifractor sp., assembly GCA_944383125.1. GTDB lineage: Bacteria > Bacillota > Clostridia > Oscillospirales > Oscillospiraceae > Flavonifractor. Next base: position 544 of record CALWOK010000152.1, on the reverse strand, counting down.
GGCGCCATCAAGTGCTCCCGGGTGCTGCTGCTGCTGCGGTGCATCCGCCGGGAAATCCGTCAGGTCATCCACCCCCGGGCGGTCAATGTGGTCAAGCTGGACGGCAAAATCGTGGAGGAATCCGGTCTGCGCTCCGTCCATATCTTCTTCTCCGCCTATATGTTCATCATCCTGATTGCCACCCTGCTGGTATCAGTGGACAACTACTCCTTCGGCACCACCTTTACCGCTGTTGTCTCCTGCATCGGCAACATCGGCCCCGGCCTGGAGCTGGTAGGCCCCATGGGCAACTACGCCCTCTTTTCCGGCTTTTCCAAGCTGATCCTTTCCCTGTGCATGATTGTAGGCCGTCTGGAAATTTTGCCCATCCTAGTGCTCTTTAGCGGAAATGCATGGAAACGTTCCTGACCCACCAGTTCAGTTTTGTCAAAAGCGTCAAATCTTTCGATTTGACGCTTTCTTTTTTGAATATACTTGCCAAATGACTGGATTATGCGTTATGATAGAGGTGCCAAAAAAACCGGAAACCCTTGTGCTACAAGGA
>CALWOK010000151.1 GCA_944383125.1 uncultured Flavonifractor sp. | reverse complement strand
ATTCTTCCACCGGCCCTCCTGGAAAAAGCGCATGTCCATGCCCCCGTAGTTGGTGGCGAAAAAGGCGAAACTTTTCTGAAAATTCTGGCGCCGGTCCACATAGATGTGCAGCCCATTTTCCAGGATTTCATGAAATACGGTCTCCCCCAGCCGGGGGTACTGCTTGCTTACCATAAATTTACTCCCTGCCTTTCAGGAAATACACGGTGTCCACAGTCAGGTCCTGGGCTGCTGCCACCACCTGCTGCCGGGTGACGGCTTCCACCTGCTGGGCCAGGACATCGGGACCGTCGGTGAGTCCGGCGGCGCTCTGTCCCAGCCAGTAGTCCTCCAGACGGCTCTGGGTGTCCAGTGCCGTGCGCAGGGTGCTGACCACAGAGCGCCTGGCCCACTCCAGCTCGTCATCGGAAAAGTCCCCGCTCTGACAGCGGTAGAGCTGGGAGAGAATTTCCGCCTCGGCCTGGCCCACCTTGTCAAATTCCACCCCGGAGGATACCAGCATCACGTCTTTATACTTCATCAGACCGGAACTGGCATAGTAGCACAGGCTCAGTTTTTCCCGAACATTCATAAAGAGTTTGGAGGTGGTGGTACCGCCATAGATGGCATTTGCCAGCATCAAAGCGGGATACTCCTTGTCCCAGGCGTCACAGTTGGTACGCAGTCCCATTGCCAGCTTGCCCTGGGTAACGTCCAATGACTCCTCCACCCGCCGGGGCTTTTTGGGGGCCTTTGTTTTTTGGGGACGGGCGGGAGAAATCCGCTCACTCCCCTGGGGCAGACCGGCCAGCAAAGGAGCAAAGGCAGCCTGCACCCGCTCCACCTCTGCCGAGCCGCAGTAATACAGCTCCACCTGGGCGGTGGCCAGCAGAGACTGATAGTCCTCCCAAAGCGTATGGGGGGTAATTTTTTCCACGGCGGCCAGGCTGCCCAGCTTGTCCACACCAAAGGGCTCGTCGCCGCACATCTCAGCTACCACCCGGATTTGGGCATACTGCCGCTTCTCGTTGACCTGAGCCCGGATACGGTCGGCCAGATTGGCCTTCTCCTGGCTGGTATAGTCGGGACAAAAGGACCCGTCTTTGGTATAGGGCTGAAGCAGCAGCTCGGTCATCAGGGAGGCCGCCGGCTCCAGCACCGGCTCTCTCTTCAGGGTATAGGCGTCATCCAGGAAGCTGCCCACAAAGCCTATGCACTGGGCCTCTCCCTTTTTGCGCACCATCGGCTCCAGAGAGCCGCCATACAGCTCATCCAGCGCAGCGGAAAGCTGCTCCAGATCCGGGTGGAGGGTTGTGCCACGGCGAAGTACCATGGGTACCAGAGCGTGGAGGGAAGCGGTATCCTCTTTCAGTGGGGTCAGAAAGTGTACTGCCAGTACACTGGATTTGAATTTCTTCGTCTGTACTGCGGTGAGCCAGACGCCGGGCTGTAGCTGTGTCCGTACGACCTTCATAGGCTGACATCCGTCCTTTCTCATATGATAGCCTGCCGCACAGAAATGCAGGCTATTCCTTCCAGTTATATCCGGCTGCGATCCCGCAGCCAGCTGGGCAAAGAGCGCATTTTGATGCTGGAGACAATCCCCATTGCGGCGTACATGGTGACAATGGAAGAGCCGCCGTAGCTGACAAAGGGCAGGGTAAGTCCTACCACAGGGAAAATGTAGAGACACATACCCACATTTACGCCCACCTGTGCAATCAACATGCTGGCAAAGCCCATGGAGATAAAGGCGCTCTTGGGGGAGCAGGCCCGGCGGGCCACCCAGATGCACCGCAGGATAATGGTGGCCAGCAGGGCCAGCAGGCAGAGACAGCCGATCATGCCAAACTCTTCGCCGCACACGGCAAAAATTTCGTCGGTCTCCCGGGCGGGCAGGTTGGATTCATAAAGGCTCTGGGTCTGGGTACCCTTCAGATAGCCCATACCGGTCAATCCGCCGCTGCCGATGGCCATAATGCTGCGGGTCTGCTGCCATCCTCGGCCCAGGGTCTGCTCGGTGATGGTATCCGGGTTTCCGATGATATGGTCGATGACCACTGTAAAGCGCTTCATATAATATTTGTCGCTGATATGGGGCCAGATGAGCACAATCCCAATGACACACACCACCAGGGCCAGCAGAAACCACCGCTTCTTTACCCCGCCGGCCCAGGCCAGCAGGACAAAAATAATCAGGTAGGTCAGCCCCATCCCAAAGTCTCCCGAGGTCACTGCCACAACGCCGAACATAAACAGGGTGTGGCCTGCCAGCTGAAACACGGAGGAAGGCTTGCTGATTCCCTTTTCCCGCAGACGGCTCATCTGCCAGGCCAGCAGCAGCACGAAGGTAATTTTTGCAATTTCGGCAGGCTGCAAATTAACGGGAAAGCCGGGAATCCGCAGCCAGCTGCGGTTGCCGTTGACCTCGATACCAAGCGGCGTACGCACCAGTGCGTTGATGACAAGGCTGAACAGCAGCAGCCATTTCCAGGATTTGTCCACCAATAATTCAATATCCACCGAGGACATCAGCATATAGATGAAAATGCCAAGCAGAATGGCGACCGTTTGCACAATCATGCAGCGCATACCGTCGGCCTCTCCCAGATAGCGGGTAGCGCTGAAAATCAGCACCAGGCCGAAGCCGCTGGCCAGCAGGCACAGCCCCAGCAGCAGCCGATCGCCCTGTTCCCAGAAGGAGCGGACAGAATCTTTCAGCCAGGACAAGGGTCCACCTCCTTATCGTCCCTTTGGACGTAGTTCAAATTAGTTTACCATCTTTTTTGCGTTTGGTAAACAGGTGTGTTATAATCTTGAAAGATTCTTCACAAATGAAGAGGTGTTTTATGGAAATTATAACCAATTCTCCCGCCGAAACCGAGGAAGCAGGCGCCCGTCTGGCGGAGCAGCTGACCCCTGGAACGGTGGTAGCCTTTACCGGCGACCTGGGAGCGGGTAAAACTGCGTTTACCCGGGGATTGGCCAGGGGACTGGGCATCACCGAGCGGGTGACCAGCCCTACCTTTACTATTGTAAACGAATATGAGGGTGGGCGTCTGCCCCTGTTCCATTTTGATTTATACCGTCTTGGCTCCCCTGAGGAACTTTTTGACATCGGTTGGGAAGACTACCTGGTACGGGGCGGCGTGTGCGCTGTAGAGTGGAGCGAAACCATGGAGGAGGAGCTGGAGGAACGCACCATCCGGGTGGATATCCGCCGGGGGGAGCATGATAACCAGCGCATTCTGACCATTACAGGAGGTGGCCCGCTGTGAAAATCCTTGCCCTGGAGTCCTCTGCCACCGCCTGCTCGGTGGCCTTGTGTGAGGATGAACGGCTGATTGCCCAGTCCTACCAGAACAACGGACTGACCCACTCCGTGACTTTGATGCCTATGGCCACTGCCCTGCTGGCAGGCTGCGGGGTGGATCTGAAACAGGTGGAGCTCATTGCCGTGGCGGCAGGGCCTGGCTCCTTTACCGGCCTGCGCATTGGGGTAGCCGCCGCAAAGGGGCTGGCCTGGACCTGTCACACCCCCTGCGCCCCCTGTTCCAACCTGGAGTCCATGGCCTGGAATCTGGCCCACACCGGGATGGAGGTGTGCGCTGTGATGGACGCCCGCCGCCAGCAGGTGTACAACGCCCGCTTTGCCAGCGACGGGACGGCCCTTACCCGGCTGACCCCTGACCGGGCCATCTCCCTGGCCGATTTGGCAGAGGAATTAAAAATCTCCGGAAAACCGCAATTACTGGTTGGAGATGGCGGGGTTTTATGCTATACTACCTTCAGAGAGTTGGGGCTGGACGTCCGGCTGGCGCCTCCCCACCTTCAATTCCAGAGTGCATGGGGAGTTGCCCGGTGCGGTCTGGAACTGGCCCGTCAGGGCCTGCTCACCGACGGGGCGGGCCTGACGCCCAACTATCACCGCCTCTCCCAGGCTGAACGGGAGCGGTTGGCAAAAGAACAAAGCAAAGGGGAATAGCGCCATGGAAATGGAAAAAGTACACGTTCTGGATCATCCTCCCCTGCAGCACAAGCTGTCCATACTGCGGGATGGAAGCACCGGCGTCAAGGACTTCCGGCAGGTTGTCTCGGAAATCGCCACGCTGATGTGCTACGAAGCCACCCGGGATCTGCCTATGGAAGAGGTTGAGATCAAGACCCCCATCACCACCGCCAAATTCAAGACCATTGCCGGCAAGAAGCTGGCCATTGTTCCTGTCCTGCGGGCTGGTTTGGGCATGGTCGATGGCATTCTGTCCCTGATCCCCTCGGCCAAGGTGGGCCACATCGGCCTGTACCGGGACCCCGACACCCTGGAGCCGGTGGAGTACTACTGCAAAATGCCCAACGACATCGCAGAGCGTGAAGTGATCATTCTGGACCCCATGCTGGCGACCGGCGGTTCCGCCTCTGCTGCCATCCAGTTTATCAAGAACTATGAGGTCAAGCATATTAAGCTGATGAATATCATTGCCGCCCCGGAGGGCATTGAGCGGGTCCATCACGATCACCCCGATGTGGACATTTATTGCGCTGCTCTGGATGAGAAGCTGAATGAACACGGCTACATTGTCCCTGGCCTGGGAGATGCGGGCGACCGGATTTTTGGTACCAAGTAACAATATACCATATACGATAAAAGCAGGTTCTCTTCCCCAGGAAAGAGAACCTGCTTTGCTGCTCCGGCTATCGTTCTTTCATCTGCACCAACCGCCACCGCAGACCGGAATAGCGCCGCTGCTGGCGGTCGTTGGCCGTCATTCGGGCCACTACTTCGTCATCCCCTACCAGAATCAGCAGCTCCCTGGCTCGGGTGATGGCGGTGTACAGCACGCCCCGGGTGAGGAGTACAGGCGCCCCGTCGCTCACCGACAGAATCACTGCCCGGTACTCGCTGCCCTGGGCTTTGTGCACGGTGATGGCATAGGCCGGCTCCAGCTCCACCAGCATATCCGGAGTATATTCCACCACTCTGCCGTCAAAATTGACCGTAACCGTCTGTTCCCGGTTGTCTACCCGGATAATCTGACCGATATCCCCATTGAAAATGCCCATGCCGCTGCGGGCGCCATCCCGCCACAGGACATCGTAATTGTTGCGCACCTGCATCACCCGGTCTCCCTGGCGAAACACATATTCACCAAAGCGCCGTTCCGGCTTGTCCTCTGCCGGGGGATTGACGGCCTCCTGTATGGCCCGGTTCAGGCTGGCGGTACCTGTCACCCGCTTTCGGGTGGGAGAGAGCACCTGAATCTGGTCTGTGGGGATGCCCATGTTGTTGGGCAGCCTGGTCTGGATCAGCTCCACAATGGTTTCGGCCGCCTTGGCAGCCTCTTTCCGGCGCAGAAAGAAAAAGTCGGTTTTGTTCTCCCGCAGATTGGGCAGAACCCCCTGGTTAACCTGGTGGGCGTTGCGCACAATGGCGCTTTGGGCCGCCTGGCGGAAAATTTCCGTCAGGCGTACCATGGGTACCGCCTTGCTGCGGATCAGATCGGAGAACAGGTTGCCCGCTCCCACGCTGGGCAGCTGATCCGGGTCCCCCACCAGAATGAGGCGGCAGTCCTCCCGCAGGGCGGACAGCAGCCCCTGCATCAGCACAATGTCCACCATAGAGGTTTCGTCCACAATGACGGCGTCCACCTTCAGGGGATCGTCCTCCCCGTGGGAAAATACCAGCCTGCCGGACCGGGGATCATACTGGGTTTCCAGCAGCCGGTGGATGGTGTACCCCTCTGACCCGCACAGCTCCCCCAGCCGTTTTGCCGCCCGGCCTGTTGGTGCAGCCAGGGCGGTTTCCAGCCCCAGCTGGTCAAACAGGGCCAGCACCCCACGCAGCGAGGTTGTTTTGCCGGTACCCGGGCCACCGGTCAGCAGCATGACCTGGCTGGTCGCCGCCAGAGCAACTGCCTCCCGCTGCTGCGGGGCATAGATGATGCCCTGTTCGGTCTGGATATGGTCAATCAGCTCCTCCAGCTGCTGCGGGGCGGTCAGCTCGCCCCGGGCCATTTCAGTCAGCCGCCAGGCCACATATTGCTCGGCCTCATACAGGTCATGGAGATAGATGCCCTCCTCCCCTGCCACCTGCTCCTGTACTACCTCGCCCCGCTCCAGCAGGGTTTCCAGAGCATCCTCCAGCTCCTCCCCTTCCAGCCCGATGAGCTGGGCAGTGGCGGGCAACAGCTTGCGCCGGGGCAGAAAGGTATGCCCATTGTCCAGGTTATAGGTCAGTTCATGGAGAAGGGCCGCCTCCATGCGCTGGGGATCATCCCCCTCCATACCCATGGATAGGGCCAGCTGGTCGGCAGTGGAAAACTCCACCCCCAGCTCCTCGTCCACCAGCAGATAGGGATTGCCCCGGATGACCTCCAATGCCCGGTCTCCGTACCGGCGGTAGAGGGGCATGGACAGCTGGAGCGGTACCTCATGCTCCCCCAGAAAGGACAGCAGCCGGCGCATCCCCATCTGCATCCGGAATCCATCCCCAATGGCCAGGGCCTTTTTTCGGGTGATGCCCTTGAGTTTGGTCAGCCGCTCCGGATGCTCTTCCAGTACCACCAGCGCCTCTTCTCCGAATTCCTCAATCATCCGCCGGGCGGTGGCGGCGCCAATGCCCCGCACAGCACCTGAAGCCAGGTAGTCATAAATGGCTTTGGTGCCGGCGGGCAGGCGACGTTCCACCGTCTCCGCTTTGAACTGCTCCCCATAGGAGGTGTGGCGGGCCCAGGTCCCCTGCACAGAGATGCCCTCACCGGGGGCCACGCCCGGCATACAGCCCACCACCGTTATTGCCCCTTCGTCGCCCACATCAAGACGGAGCACCGTGTAGCCGTTCTCCTCGTTTTGGTAGATGACGGCTGACACGGTGCCCTGAATGTAAGTCTGTTCCGCTTCCTGCATGGCTGCCCCTCCTCTTGTGTCAGGGATATGATACCATTTGTCGGCGGATTTGTCGAATGGTTTTCTACCCTTTCTGGGTCAGGTATTCCCCCAGCCGCTCTGTAGGGCAGAGCACCACGCCGGTGGCCCGGCCCATCAGCGCCGTGGCGGCGGCCCGGCCCGCCGGGTCCAGCCCGCCGTCGGCAATGACGATGGTGCAGCGGGTCCAGTCGTTGCCCCGCAGCCAGAGCAGCCCTTTAACGGTGTGTTCCAGGCCTGCCCCATCTCCATCCGCAGGTACCACGGCATATACCGGGCAGTCTCCCAGGTCTGGCGTCAGCAGCTTGCCAAGCAGCAGCCAGCCCAGCGCCACCAGACCCCAGGACGCCAGCAGGGCCAGCAGCACCTGTACGACAACATGCACGCCCATCACCTCCGCCCTATTCTATGCAGCAGAGGTATGGAGGACACTTACTGCCCCACGGTGGTAACTACCAGACCGGTGGCAAAGGTCATAATCAGACCGGCAGTCACGACCCCCAGGAAAATAGAGGGCAGGGCTTTGCGCAGGGGCATATCCAGGAAGGAGGCGGCCAGAGCGCCTGTCCATGCGCCGGTACCGGGCAGCGGAATGGCAACAAAGAGCCACAGGCCAAGGTATTTGTACTTGGTGACCTTCTGCCCTTTCAAATGGGCCTTTTTTTCCAGCTTGTCCACCAGTGCATTGAGCTTGGGGGATTTCCGGCGCATCCACAGAAAAATACGCCGGATGTAGACAATGATGAATGGAATGGGGATCATATTGCCGATGATGGCGGCAATCAGGGCCTCTCCCGGGGGCAGGCCAAGGGCTGTCCCAAAGGGGACCCCGCCCCGCAGTTCAATGATGGGTACCATGGACACCAGCATGGTGAAAAGCATTTCCCCCAGATTGGTGGAGGTTAACCACTGTAATAATTCCAAATCAAACACCTCACAGCATGATTGTTCTATTCTACCACAGGCGGGGCAAAATGCCTACCTGTTTTCGAGGAAAAGATCAATTTTGTTTGGGCCTTGTCCCCTTTCCGCAGAAATGATATAATATCATGACTATTTTGAAAAGAGAGGTTTATGCTATGACCTACAAAGAAGAATTCATTACCTTTATGGTACGCTCCGGTGTGCTCACGTTTGGTGACTTCACCACCAAGTCGGGCCGGAAAACCCCCTACTTTATCAACACGGGCAACTATAAGACCGGCGCTCAGGCGGCCAAGCTGGGCGACTACTACGCCGCCTGCATCCAGGAGAATCTGCCCGATGGCGTGACCTGTCTCTTTGGTCCCGCCTATAAGGGCATTCCGCTGGCGGTGACCGCCGCCGCCTCCCTGTACCGCAACTATGACCGGGATCTGCCCTACTGCTTCAACCGCAAGGAGGCCAAGGACCACGGCGAGGGCGGCTCCATGGTGGGCTACAAGCCCCAGGACGGGGATGATGTGGTGATTGTGGAGGACGTGGTGACCAGATCGGAAGAGCGTCTGTAGGGAAAGAGTGTA
>CALWOK010000150.1 GCA_944383125.1 uncultured Flavonifractor sp. | reverse complement strand
TGGAGCGGCCCACCTGGCTGATTTCATCCCGGCCCCGGACGGAGTACTCCACCTCCAGCTTGCCGTCGGCCAGCTGGTCTGTCACCACGCACAGCCGCTTCAGCGGGCGGGTCAGGGAGATGGCCAGGAGGGTGACAACGACGGCCAGAAGGACAGCACAGGCAACAAAGCCAAGTACCACCAGCTGAATGGTTCCGGCCACCTGCCTGGCAAACTCAGCGGCAGGGAGCACGCCCAGGAGATGATAGTCAAACTCAGGCAGGTAGACGGTACTGCCGTAATAACTGTTGCCGCTGCGGGTGTAGGGGATGCCCTCCACACTCTCCTTGCTGAGCAGAGCCTGCTCCATATTTTTAGAGTATGCGGCGTCTGTGATTGTCAGCCCTATGAGGTCGGAATTGGGGTGATAAATGATATGATCGTTGCAGTCATACAGGGTGACATAGCCGGTATCTCCCAGGACAATCTGGTTTAAGGCCTGGCCAAGACCCTTCAGATCCACATCAATCCCCACAATGGCGGCCACCTGATTGTTGACCATCACCGGGCTGGCGATGGTCACAACCATCGTCCCAGTGGTATTGTCTGCATAGGCGCTGGTGAGGATGGTGGTTTTTTGCTCCATCACCATGGGATACCACTCACGGGTGGTAAAGTCCACATCTTTGGCAAAAATGTGGGTGCCGTCGCTGAGCAGTACCTCTCCGGCGCCAAGGTCGGTAAGCCAGGCGCTGAGCACCTCATCCTGATAGTAGGCGCGGGTGGCCTGCAGTTCCCGCAGCAGATCCGCATAGTAGAGGGAGTCTACCAGCCGCTGCTTGCCGGTATCTGACACGATATTGATGATAACCCTGGATTGGGAGAGCATTTCCGCCACACTGTAGTATTTCTGAATATAAGTATCCACGTCGCCGGCGGCCGAAGCGGTCTGGGCAGTCAGATTTTCCCCTACCATACGCTCCACGGTGCTGGAGACAGAACTGCCCAGCAGTACGCCGATAATGCTCAAAATCACAACCAAAGGCAACAGGATGCCTATCATCAACTTCTGAACAATACCCAACTTCATACCTTGCACCCACTTACTGTTTGCAGATTTATTTTGCCAGGTTTCTTCCAACGACTGATATTATAGAGAGGGCAAGGGGCAAAAGCAATACCATTTTACTGGTATAATATTTCTGCTTTAAAACTATTTTGAAATTATACAAGGATTTTACCGGCTACAAACCGGCTGTTACAAAAAGGAAAAGTTTTTTCTTTCAGACACTTTTACTCTGGTCAAGGAGGCCCGTCCGGTGTATGATAGGGGTATCCTCCCCCAGATCTGAGGATGCAGATCTGACGGTGAGCTACATTGAAGGAGTGATACCGCATGATTCAAATGGATACTTCCAATGCCCGGTCGTTTCTGCCGGCCGACTTTCTGACCAGCCGTCTGGACGCCCTGGAAGGCGCCCGGCAGAAGCTGGAGACCGGTTCCGGCCTGGGCGGTGATTTTACCGGCTGGGTTCACCTGCCCCGGGATTATGATAAAGAGGAATTTGCCCGCATCCAGGCGGCGGCCCAGCGCATCCGTCAGGATTCCCAGGCCCTGGTGGTGATCGGGATTGGCGGCTCCTATCTGGGCGCCCGGGCTGTGGTGGAGCTGGTGAACTCCCCCAATTTCAACCTGACCCACAAGAACGGCCTTGAGATTTACTTTGCCGGCAACGGCCTGTCCACCGACGCCATGCTGGAGGTGATGGAGCTGATCCGGGATAAGGACTGGTCCATCAACGTGATCTCCAAGTCGGGTACCACCACCGAGCCTGCTGTGGCCTTCCGCATCTTCAAAAACCTGCTGGAGGAGAAGTATGGCAAGGAGGAGGCCCGCAAGCGGATTTATGCCACCACCGATGCCAAACGGGGCGCCCTGAAGGGGCTGGCCGACGCAGAGGGCTATGAGGAGTTTGTGGTGCCTGACGCCATTGGCGGACGGTACTCTGTGCTCACCGCCGTGGGCCTGCTGCCCATCGCCTGTGCCGGTGTGGACATTGCCGCCCTGATGGAGGGCGCCCGGGAATCCATGGAGGCCCTGGCAGTGCCTGGTGCTTCCAATCCCGCCTGGGAGTATGCCGCTGCCCGTCACGCCCTGTATACCGCCGGAAAGAAGATTGAAATTCTGGTGGGCTATGAGCCCTCCTTCCGGTTCTTTGGCGAGTGGTGGAAGCAGCTCTTCGGCGAGAGCGAGGGCAAGGAGGGCAAGGGCCTCTTCCCTGCCAGCGTGGAGTTTACCGCCGACCTGCACTCCATGGGCCAGTATATCCAGGAGGGCGAGCGCCTCATGCTGGAGACGGTGGTGCGCTTCCAGAAGAGCAGCGGCTCCATCGCCATCCCCCACGACCCCGACAATGTGGATGGGCTGAACTTCCTGGCCGGCAAGGATCTGTCCTTTGTGGCGGAGCAGGCCATGCGGGGTACGGTGCTGGCCCATGTGGACGGCGGCGTACCCAACATGATGGTGACTGCCCCCGGCCGGGACGCAAAGAGTGTGGGCGCTCTGATCTACTTCTGTGAGTATGTCTGCGGTCTGACCGGCTATCTGATGGAGATCAATCCCTTCAACCAGCCCGGCGTGGAGGCCTACAAGAACAATATGTACGCGCTGCTGGGCAAGCCCGGTTATGAGGACAAGAAGGCCGAGCTGGAGGCCCGTCTGGGCGGCTGATCGAGCGGATCAGAAACCCGGCTTGCCCAGCGGGACCCGCCGCAGGCGGGACGGCACTTATGTGCCGCAGGGCGGCGGAATTCATTTCTGCCGCCCGCAAATCAAAGCATGGGGTCCCCATAGGGGCTTGCCCCTATGGGACGCAAGCCCGGCTATGAGGACAAGAAGGCTGAGCTGGAGGCCCGGCTGGGCTGACCAAAGAACCGGGCAGGATACGGGAATTTTTTGTGAACTTATGCAAATCGGTTGCAATCCCCCCACAAAAATGGTAACATAAATGCACCAGGCCGGGGGAGGTCTTCCGGCTGACTAAGAAGGAGTGATAACTATGGTGAGAGTGATCATGGGCGTCAAGGGCACCGGCAAGACCAAGCAAATGATCGAGCTCATTAATTCCGCTGTACACAGCGAGAACGGCAACGTGATCTGCATTGAGCGTGGGCCCAAGCTGACCTACGACATTCATTATAAGATCCGCCTGGTAGAGGCCAGCCACTACGACGTCAGCAGCTATGATTTCCTGAAGGGCTTTATCAGCGGCCTGTACGCCGGTGACTACGATATTACCCATGTGTTTATCGACAGCCTCACCAAGATTGTGGGCTCTGAGCCTACCGACCACGCTGTGGAGGAGTTCCTGGACTGGCTGAACGCCTTCTCCGAGAAGAACAACATCAAGTTCACCGTTACCATCAGCGCTGACGAGTCTCTGGCCACCGAGGGTGTCAAGAAGTACTTCTGATTGCAGAAAAAAAGGACGTGCCGCAAGGCACGTCCTTTTTTTCTTTGTTCACTTAAAAACAGCCTGGGCCAGGTCTACCGGATGGTTGCACCGGTTGTCCACGTCGGTGCCGTTGCCCTCAAAGGTGGTACCCTGGAAATTCAGTGTAATGTCAGTTGGGACACGCTCCAGCAATACGGCAGTGCCGTTGTTCTGGAAAAGGTTGTCATTGTACAGACTGTGGTTGGCGCTTTGCCCTTCACTGTTGAAATGAAACCCGACCTTGTTATGGGTTACGGTACATTCAATGACGTTGACCCAGGCGGAACCATTTCCCTTTACTGCGGTATCCCAACCGGTGAAGGTGCAGTTGGTGGCCCGGCCGTTCTGCTCAAAGGAAAGGCCTACACCGGTGCCGTCCCCCACAAAGTCAATGTCATAGAAGAAATTGAGCCAGTAGCCGTTGAGGGTGTTCACAGAAACCGTATCGGTAAAGACGGTGCGCCCGGTGCCGTCGGTACAGCCGTAAAAGGTAAAGGAGTGGCTGTTCAGGAAGAGCTTCCCTTCATAGGTGACCGGGGGCAGATAGAGGATGACTTCATCCCGCCAGTCCACCGTCTGGTCAATTTCATCCACCAGCGCCTGCAGCTGGGCGATGGTATCCATAGGATAGTCACGCCAGTGGTAGACCCGGGTGGGGATCAGGGTAACGGCAATGGTCTGGTGGATGCGGATCACATCCCCGTTGCGCATGGTGATGGTCCATACCACCTGCGGGCTGCCGCAGTCTCCGGTAAAATCCAGAGAGGACAGCAGAGCGGCATCGGGGGAATAATCCGCCCGGTGGGCAGGCTCCCCCGCCGTCAGCTCTGATTTCCCTGCCGGGTCCTGCTCCACCTCCACGGTGACGGTGTCCACATATGGCTCAAAGGCAGTCCAGCCGTTGCTGCCGTCCTTCTGGTAATTGACATACAGACGGGAGGGCCACCGGGTGACATCATCGGCCAGACCGCTCTGCATAATATAGGGGGCGGGTAGGGTGCGGTCATCAGGCCAGGCTACCAGCAGCTGATAGTCCACACCATCGATGGTATAGAGCACCTCCCCGGTATCACCGCTGTCGTAGGTCTGGGGGACATAGGGCCGGTTCAGCCACCAGATTCCCACCCCCGCCGCAGCCAGCAGCACCAGCACCAGCAGGCCCAGGGTCAGCTTTCTGCGCAGGGGAATGCGGCGGAACACACGCTTGCGTTTATGGGTATTTTGGGCGCAGTGGGGACAAAAGGTGGCATCCTCCGGAAGAGGGGTATCGCAATGGGGACAGCATTGTTCCATAATTGCTCAAGTCCTTTCTGTCAGGGAACCGGTCAGCCCAGTCCCCTGGTGATCCAGCATGGTATATCCGATCAGGCCATTGTGGGCATCCAGCAGCAGGTAGCACATCCACCGGGAGGAGTCGGGCAAGTGCTGGGGCAGCTGTTCCAGGGGGTGGCGCCAGCGCTCCAGAGAGGGGCTGCGGTAGGTGGCCCACAAATAATACGCCTGAGGGTCGTTCTCGATCAAAATACCGCTGTGTCCGGTGCTGTATCCCTTGAGGAACCATGCGGCACCACAGTCTGCCACCCTCTCCGGGGGAATGAAATTGGTAAAGATGGCGGAGCGTTCCGCCTGAAAGGCGGCCAGCTGCTGCTGGTAGAGAGGGGTAATGTCATAATCACACAGCGTGACCTTCAGTTCCCACCGGTTTTCCCCTGCCGGTTGGGGAATGCCGATGAAATATCCCATCAAATGAAGCCCGCTGTCAAAGATCAGCAGACTGTAGGGAGCAGAAGGGTTGTCGTCGGGGGTCCAGTAGCCCCATTCGCCTGTGGCACGGTCCTTTCCGTTTGAGACGATCAGTGTGGCCATCTGAAAACTGGAGATGAGAACATCCTCCAGACTGGTATCCGGGCCATTTGCCCCATTGAAACTGATGACAGTTGCCTGGGGCAGATAGGTCTGCACGGTCTCTCGATCCACCACGCAGGTGCCGGTTGCATCCTCTGTGATAAAGACGGAAACTGTGGTGGCGCGCCAGGGCCAGAAGCAAACCGTCAGGACGGCCAGTATGGCAGCCAGAACCGCCCAGGCCATCCGCCTCCGGCGCCACCGTCTGAGTGGAATGGGATATGGCTGCCGGAGCCGGATACTTTTGGCACAGTGGGGACAAAAGGCGGCCTCTCCGGGAAGCGGCTGTCCGCAGTGGGGACAGGCTACGGTGTGCTGGATCATTACAAAGCCTCCATCAGCCGCAGCACATTTTTGTACCGCCGTTGGGGATTGACATGGGTACAGCGGTCCACCACCCGGCCCAGCCGCCCCTTGACCAGTTCCCGGGAGGGGTGCTGTCCGGTGAGCATCACGTTGATCAGTACCCCCAGAGCGTAAATATCGGTGCGGATATCAGACTGAGACAGGCCATACTGCTCCGGCGCGGCAAATCCTACGGTGCCTAGAATTTGGGTGTCGTTTTCCACCTCCGGATTGTAAAACCGGGCGGCGTCAAAGTCGATGAGTACCGCCTGGTTGCCCCGAAGGATGATATTATCCGGTTTGACATCCCGGTGGACTGCCCCGATGGAGTGGAGCACCCACAGGGCCTGGCACACTTGCCGGACAATTTTTTTGGTCTCTTCCGGGGTAAAAACCGCCTCTTGCAGCAAAAATCCCAGAGTATCCCCCTGGATGTATTCCTCCAGTACCAGATTGCTGGAGCCCTGTGCGGCGGCCTCATAGATGACAGGCAGATTGGGACAGGTATAGTCCCGCAGTTTTTGATAGACCGCCCCGTTGCCGGTGAAGCTGCGCAAAATAAAATCCTGTCCGGTGGTGCGGTGCCGGATCAGCAAGATGCGTCCTCTCGGCCCCTCCTTGATGGGCTTGATCGGGTCAAATTCCGCTTGCAGTGCGTTGGACAGCCAGGTGTAAATGAAAATCGCCCCCAAAAAACCGAACTACTATGCAGTGGGCATATTGTATTGGAATGGCTGGTGTTGTACATTAAGTATATAGAAATCAACCTCAAAAGTAAAGTATGTGGGGCATATGAGCACATGCCGCAACGGGAGGAGAAACATGGAGAAAAAATCGACCCGGGATTTGAGCCGTGAACTGTTGGAGCAGCCCAATCTGGACTCCTATCTCCAGGCAAACCAGGCCAGCTTTGCCAGTGAAAGCATTACCGAGCTGTTAAATGAATGCTTCTTGGCGCGGGACTGCTCCAAGGCAGCCCTGGCCCGAAAGGCCGGCATGAGTGAGGTATATCTCCATCAGGTGTTTTCCGGGCGGCGCAGCCCTTCCCGGGATCGCCTGATCTGCCTGTGCATGGGCATGGAGCTGACGATGGAGGAAACCCAGGCTATGCTCAAACAGGCGGGCTATGCCGCCCTCTATCCCAAAAACCGGCGGGATGCCATCATCAGCTATGGAATTTTACATGGCATCGGCCTGCATGAACTCAACGATAGGCTGTTTTCCGAAAATGAGAAGACCTTGTTTTAAGGCGGGAGCAGAGGGGGTGAGGGAGCCTGTGAAAGATATGTCCACCGGAGCGCTGAGCCAGGAGCTGATGGAATGTGCCGATCTGGACGCCTATCTCCGGGAGCACCACGCTGCCTTTTGCGGACAGAGCCTGACAGGGCAGCTCCACAGTTTTTACAAGCGCAGCAAGCTGAAAAAAGCAGCGCTGGCCAGGATGGCAGGTATGAGCGAAGTGTATCTCCACCAGGTATTTGCCGGGCGGCGCAACCCTTCCCGCAACCGTCTGTTCTGCCTGTGTATCAGCATGAAGCTTACCCTGGAGGAGACGCAGCAACTCTTGAAGCTGGCAGGCTATTCCCCCCTGTATCTGCGGGTGCGGCGGGACGCCATCCTCTGTTATGGGCTGCTCCATCAGATGACCTGGCAGGAAATCAACAGCAGACTGGAGGAGCAGCAGGAGAAACCCTTGTGTTAGAGGGGAGCAGATTGGATGCACAGAATATAAAAAAGGAGGAGAATCTGAATGAAAAAGAAGCTGATTTCTCTGGTACCGGTGTGTGGGCTTGCCCTGGGCCTGTGTGCCTGCGGCGGCGAGGCAAGTCAGCCAACCCCGCCCCCGGCCACCCCGTCTCCCACCCCGGCCCTGACCGATTACACCATTGAAATTCCGGTATACGGTCTGGTGGGATACGATATCACAGAGGATGTGACCATCCGGGATTTTGTGTGGGATGAGGAAGGACGGCTGACCGAAAAACGGGAGGACAGCACCACGGTCACCTATACCTATGATGAGGCGGGCCGGATCGCCGTTGTAACCGAGAGCAACCACTATGGTACCGATACCAGCACCTATACCTATCAGGAAAGCGGCCTGATTGACAGTCTGTCGGAGGGCTCAGACCACAGCGAGCGGGACGGCAATGTATTTTCCTATCAGTATGAGCTGGATGACGCAGGCCAGGTGACCAGGCAGACCATTGTCAATACCACCGATGTGGACCGCTATACCTCGGAATTTACCTATGAGTACAATCAGGCGGGCTATGTGTCATCGGAAGTAGAGTATGGCATGTACAACGATTATAAAATTACCCCCTATTATGATGCCTTTGGTCAGCTGACCGGCAGTTCCTCTTCCAAGGTGGGGGAATCCTCCTCCAGCAGCCGCAGCTACAGCTATGACCAGATTGGCACCCGGACCCTTTCCACCGAGACCCATTCCAGTCTGGCGGCTGCCGACCAGTGGGTCATGTTTGACGAGGCGCAGGAGCTGCCCACACCGGACTCCTGCGTTACCACCATTGTGCCGGAGGAACAGGCCAATGGGGAGGGGGTATACAGCTTCCGTCTGCCTGCCGGAACAGCAGCAGAACGCTTTTTGGCCTATGACCGTCCCCTGACACCGGGGGTACAGAATCAGGCCCAAGAAGCCTATCTGATGTACTGTACCGTCTTGTCCGACGTACTGGGCTATACCCTGGAGGAACAGGCGGACGGTTCGGTGCTGCTCTCCCTGGAGGGTACAGAAGTAGCCACCCTGTCCGTCACACTGGACGAACAATACGGCCCGTTGATGCAGCTGGCATTTGCAGAATAGTCTGGTTTATACTACCCCCCAAATAAGACAGGGGCTGTTGCATAGGTATGCAACAGCCCCTGTCTTATTTGTGCCGGGTTTTCCAGCCCAGCAGCAGGGCGGAGTGGAGAATGACCACCACCGAACCGGCGTTATGTACCAGCGCTCCCACCACAGGTCCCAGCAGACCGGTGATGGCCAGAAAAATAGCCAGAAAATTCAGCCCCATAGAAAAGCACAGGTTGAGACGGATGGTAGTCATCATCCGTTTGGACAGGGCCAGCAGATGGGGCAGCTCCCGGATGGCGTCATTTACCAGGGCAATATCGGCGGCTTCCACGGCAATATCACTTCCCACACCACCCATTGCAATGCCCACGTCGGCCTGCTTCAGAGCGGGCGCATCGTTGATGCCATCCCCTACCATGCAGACATGGGCGCCCTGTTCCTGACAGGAGCGGATATAGTGCAGCTTATCCTCCGGCAGACAGCCGGCACGGATTTTTGTTACCCCCAGAGTATTGCCAATGGCGGTGGCGGCGCTCTGGTGATCTCCGGTCAGCAGCACCGGTGCAATGCCCATCCGCTCTAAGGAGGCCAGGGTGGAGACACTTTCCGGGCGGATGGTGTCCGCCAGGGCCACATAGCCTGCCAATACCCGGTCAATGGCAATGTAAATCACCGTGCAGCCCCGGCTCAGAGCCTGTTCTGCCTTATGGGCCGCATCCGGGGGAAGAGCGGTCCCGCCCAGCAGGGCCAGGGTACCCGCCTGAACCAGCTGTCCCTCCACAATTCCCTCCACGCCCTGACCGGGGTGCATCTGGAATTGGGAAACGGGAGGCAGCGGGTCGCCATAGTCGTGTACGATGGCTTTGCCCAGGGGATGCTCGGAGAGCTGTTCCACTGCCGCAGCCAGCCGGTAGACAACCGCCTGATCCCAGCCCGCCAGCGGCTCCACCTCCACCACGGTGGGAACACCGTGGGTCAGGGTGCCGGTTTTGTCAAAGGTGATGCAATTCACCCCAGCCAGACGCTCCAGGGCATCCCCTTCCCGCACCAGAAAGCCGTGCTTGGTGGCGTTGCCAATGGCGGCCATAATGGCGGTGGGGGTGGCCAGTACCAAAGCACAGGGGCAGAATACCACCAGAATGGTCACAGCCCGGATGATCTGCCCGGAGATCAGCCAGGTAAGGAGGGCGGCACTCAGGGCGATAACCACAATCCAGGTGGCCCAGCGGTCGGCAATGCCCACAATTTTGGCCTTTCCTGCGTCGGCCGACTGTACCAGCCGGATCATCCGCTGGATGGAGCTGTCTTCCCCCACCCGGGTGGCCTCCATGTCAAAGGCGCCAAACTGGTTGACGGTGCCGCTGGACACCGGATCTCCCACCCCTTTGTCCACCGGCAGAGATTCCCCGGTGAGCACCGCCTGGTTGATGGAGGTCTGGCCCGTCCGGATAATGCCGTCTGCCGGTACCGTCTCCCCCGGCAGAACCCGGATGAGCTGCCCGATCTGTACCTGCTCCGCAGGGATCATCTCTTCCCCCTGCCGGGTAAGTATCCGGGCAGTCTGAGGGGTGAGGTGGAGCAGTTTTTCAATGCCCGCTCTGGCCCGTGATACGGTGAGTTCCTCCAGCAGCCCACCCAGCTGCATGATAAAAGCCACCTCTCCGGCGGCGAAGTGCTCCCCGATGGCAACCGAGGCCACCAGTGCCAGAGATACCAGCACATCGGCCTTGATGTCAAAGGCGGTGAGCAGTCCGATGATGGCCTCCAGTACAATGGGCAGGCCGCACAGCACAATGGCCACCCAGGCGGCGTCAAAGGGCAGGGGAAAGGGTTCAAACATGCTGCACACCAGGGCAAGGCCGGAGAGGATGAGAAAGAGCACATCCCGCCGGACGCCGCCCCAGTCCAGCAGGGCCTCCAGGGGCTTGAGAAAACGGTTCATGACACACCTGCTTTCTATACATATGGGGGTATAGGCTTATTATACCGGTGGGGGTATAGGTTGTCAAGCGGGAAAGCAAGGCCCGCAGCAGAACGGGAGGTTCCGCTGCGGGCCTTGTCCGGCAGGCAGGGAGGGCGCCGGCCGGGAGGATGTTACAGATTTGGTGGGGATCCCGGTGTCAGGGTGCCGGCGGCGCCCGGCAGGCCAAAATTATTGCAGATATCCTTCAGCAGCTGGAGGCAGGCGGACAGCAGGTTCTGCCCGGGGAATACCTCTTCCACCAGACCGTTGTGATAGGAGTTGAGCAGGCCGTTGAGAAAGACCAGCAGAAAAAAGGCGGCCTTATCGCTGGGCAAGGTAAGATGACAGCCCTTTTCTTCCAGATAGGCGTCCAGCAGCTGACGGGCCAGGGTAAGCACTTCCAGACCGGACTCAAACTTGGCCCGGGCGGTTTCTTCCAGAGGGGTGCCGGCATACTGGGATTGGGAGGGGGACTTTTTCTGTACCATGGCCTGAAAGTAGGCCGGATGGCTGCGGGCAAATTCCACATAGGCCCGCAAAAAGGCTTCCAGCTGGTCCTCCGGAGTGGTCTGGGCAGCAACCGCTTCCTGGAGGTGGGTCTGTAATTTGTGGTAGCCCTCAATGATGACGGACAGATAGACCTGATCCTTATTGACAAAGTAAAGATAAATTTTGGTGGCGGAAGCGCCGATTTTCTGACCCAGACGGCGCATGGTCAGACTGGCGTAGCCTTCGGTAGCCATAATATCCAGGGCAGCGTCCAGAATCCGCTGCCGCTCGGCGGCCTTCTCAGCGGGAGTTTTTTCCTTGGGAGGCATAACAACACCTTCTTTGTGGTTATTTTCCCTGATTCTATTGTAACAAAACCCCTATTTACAATCAATAGTTCTGCCGTCCTTTTGGAAGAATATTTTGTAGAAAGGTGTGGATATCCACAGGGAAATGTGATAAGCTGTAAACTGATTCGGTGCGTGCTGAGGAGGGAGGGTTTCTGTGAAGCTGGACTACGACAGACTGCTGGAACTGGTCAGCGAAATGGGGTTCCGCCTGATGTTCAGCGGGGCGGAAATCTACCGGGTGGAGGAGTCCGTCAGCCGTCTGCTGAAGGCCTATGGGGCTGAGCGGGGCGAGGTATTTGCCATTCCAAACTGTATCATTGTCAGTCTCACCTCCCCCATGGGCAAGCCCATGACCCAGATCCGCCGGATGCCCGGCCACGGTACCGACATCTACCTTCTGGAGCGGTATAATGATTTGTGCCGCCGGATGTGCCGGGAGACGCCCCCCTTTGAGGAGGCCATTGCCCAGATGGAGGAGATTGCCGCCACCCACAAGGTCTATTCCCTGCTGGCCCAGATGCTGGCCCATTTTCTGGGCTGCGGCATGTTTTCCCTGTTTTACGGCGGCTCGGTGTGGGACGGCCTGTGCGGCGGCATCTGCGGCGTAGTGATCGGCCTGTGTCTGACCTTTACCTCCCGGCTGGGGGCAAACCTCTTTTTCAAAACCATTGCTGCCGGTGCAGCTTCTGCCCTGGTGGCCCTGATGCTGACCACCCTTGGCCTGGGACAAAATGCCGACAGCATCATCATCGGCGCCCTGATGGCCCTGGTACCCGGCATTGCCTTTACCAACGCCATGCGGGACATCATGGCGGGAGATATGGTGGCGGGCATCAGCAAGGCAGCGGAAGCCCTGCTGATCGGAGCGGCCATTGCCATGGGTACCGCCCTGCCCCTGGGTGTGACCCGGATGCTGACGGGAGGCTGAGATGGAAACCCTGCTCTATTACCTGCCCTGTGTGTATGCCTTTTTTGCCTGTATCGGCTTTTCCATGCTGTTTAATATCCACGGCGTGGGGATTTTGATCTGTGCCGGCGGCGGAAGCCTGGGATGGCTGGTCTATCTGCTTTCCGCCCCGCTGGTACACAGCGATATTGTCCAGTCACTCTTTGCGGCGGTGGCCATTTCTGTCTGGTCGGAGGTCATGGCCCGGCTGCGCAAGTGTCCTGTCACCGGCTATCTGCTGGTGGCGCTGTTCCCTCTGGTACCCGGCGGCGGTATCTACTATACCATGGAGCACGCCATGAGCGGCGATTCCGCCGCCTTCCTGGACTCCCTCCTCCACACGCTGGGGCTGGCCGGGGCCTTGGCGGTGGGGGTGCTGCTGGTGGCCTCTCTGGCCCGTGTGGTAAGCAACTGCCGCAATCCCGTCCCCCGCTGAGTTTTGCCATATAACCGAGGTGTTTTTCTTGTATCGCTCCCTGTACAGCCAGATCACCGGGGAACCGCCCCCCAAAAAACGGCGGAAATGGCCTTTGATTCTGGCAGCTACGGTATTGTGTCTGGCCACCCTTGTGATTACGTCTCTGGGATGGAGCCAGGAGGATCTTGGTGAAACGCCGGCTCCGCCGGTGATCTCTGCCGCTGCTTCCACCCCGGCGCCAACCCCTTCCCCGACCCCGGCGGTTACCCCCCCGCCTGCGGTGCTGGACGTATCCCGACCGGTTCCCCAGGGTGAGCCGGTGGGGATGGATTACTTTGCAGACGCCCTCTTTATCGGGGATTCCCGGACCCAGGGGCTGCAGCTGTACAGCGGGATTCAGGGAGCGACTTTTTACGCCGCCACCGGCCTGTCCATCTTTGGGGTAAATACCCCCGGCGTGGTGACGGTCAATGGGAAAGCCTGTTCCATTGCAGAGGCCCTGGCCCAGGGACCCCAGTTTGGCAAGGTGTACATAGCCTTTGGCCTGAATGAGCTGGGCTACTATAATACGGAATACTATCTTCAGTGTTATCGTACCTTTCTGGAGCAGGTGAAAACCCTCCAGCCCAATGCGGTCATTTATCTGCAAACTCTGGCCCCCGTCAATGAGGAAAAGTGCGCCCAGTGGGGGCAGGCCTCCTGCATCACCAACCAGCGGGTGCGCATGTTCAACGAGCTGTTTGCCCAGCTGGCCTTGGAGTGCAAGGTGGCGCTGGTGGATGTACACGCTGCACTGGCGGAAGCCGACGGCAGCGTTCCTCTGGAGGCCACGGTGGACGGCATCCACTTTCAGAAGCCCTGGTATGAAACCTGGCTGACCTATTTATGCAACCATACGGTAGACCTGACTGCCTATCAGCAGGCCCAGACCGATTGAAAGGAGACCACCATGATGAACCAATTTGCTGCCCGTCTGCTGCCTGGCGCAGCTGCCCTCTGTCTGTGCCTCTCTGCCTGTGGAGGGGGGAGCGCCCCCAAAAGCTATGATCCCAAAACCACTGCCCAGGCCCTGCTGGACTCAGGAGCCTTTACCGATACCCTGGAGGTCCTGGAGGCCGATGTGGCCGCCCAGATGTACGGCATTGACGGGGAAACCATCACCGACTGCGCCGTATATACCTCCCTGTCCATGGGGGCTGAGGAGATTGCAGTGCTGACCCTGACCGATGAGACAGCGGCCCAGACCGCCAAAACCGCCCTGGAGAAGCGGGTAAGCGATCAGATCACCGCTCTGGAGAGCTATATGCCGGACGAGGTGGGAAAACTGAACCACGCCATTGTGGAGCAGGCGGGAAATACCGCCCTGCTGGTGGTGGCGGCCGATGCCGACAAGGCCCAGAGCACTTTGAACGGCCTGAAGTAAGCCCCTTTGCAAGTCGTATGTGCAAGTCCTGAGGGCGTGCCGCATATTCTGCGGCACGCCCTTCTTCTGCTCCGGAGAAGGGGAAAATTTTTTAAGCTGGTGCCAACTTTTCCTTTCCCTCTGCCGTCTAACAGATACAACGGGCCGGGACGCCGGGCCGGAACACAGAAAGATCAGATCGAGGTGTCTTCATTGTCTACTGCCTATCGCCCCAAACGGACACAAAAAAGAGGAAAAAACGCGTCCTCTTTGACCTTGGGTGTATTGTTTGCCGCCGCTGCGGTATGTCTGTGCCTGCTGCTGATTCCCTCCGGCGGCAAGGAACCCGCCCCTGCCGGCGCCATCAGCCCAACGGTACAGCCCGGGGTTACTCCTACCCCACAGGAAAGTATTGCCCCCTCTGCCACGCCGGAGGCAGTTCCCACCGCCACGCCTGCGCCCATGCCGACTCCTACTCCCACCCCGGCTGCTGCTGCCTTTGATTTTTCCCAGCCGGTACCCCAGTCCGACCCGGTGGGAGAGGACTATTTTTCCGACGCCCTCTTTATTGGGGACTCCCGGACCGACGGCCTGCGGATCTATGGCGGCATCAAGGGAGCCACCTTCTATTGCTACAAGGGTTTGAATATTTTTGACATGAGCAAGCGGAAGGTGGTAGAAATGGACGGGGGCAAGTATACCGTGACCGAGGCCCTGTCCAGAGGTCCCCAGTATCAGAAAATTTATATTTCCCTGGGGGTCAACGAGCTGGGCTATCCCGGCACCGACAGCTTTTACAAGGCATTCAAAACCTTCCTGGAACAGGTGAAGGAGGCCCAGCCCAACGCCATCATCTATTTGCAGAACCTGGTGCCTGTCAACCCGGAAATCTGTGCCAGGAAAAATCAGCCCTCCTATGTGAACAACCAGCGGGTTGCCGACTACAATGGAGTCTTTCCCGTCCTGGCCCAGGAATGCCAGGTGGCTTTGGTGGATATGAAAACCGCCCTCAGCGATGCCAACGGCATTTTGCCGGCAGAGGCTACGGTGGACGGCGTCCACTTTACCAAGGACTGGTATCAGAAATGGCGGGAGTATCTGATGTGCCATGCGGTGACACAGGAGGAGTATCAGGCCGCCCAACGTGCGGCCCAGTAAAAGGAGCGTATCCCGGCGTTGGAACAGCATAAGGGACAGCAGTTGACCGAGTATATTGTGGCCCACCAGGAGGAATTTTACCGCCTGGCGTTCAGCTACGTCAAAAATCGGGATGCTGCCCTGGACGTGGTGCAGGAGAGCATTGTAAAAGCTCTGTCCCGTGCCGATTCCCTCCGCCAGCCCCAGTATATGAAAACCTGGTTTTACCGCATTTTGCTCAATGAGAGCATGAATCATTACCGGCGGGGCAAGCGGCTGGTGCCGCTGGAAACGGTACCCGACGCCCCTGCCCCCACGGGAGATCCCGCCGACCGGCTGGACCTGTATGCCGCCATTGACCGGCTGTCCCCCCAGGAACAGGCCGTGATCCGCCTGCGGTTTTTTGAAGATATGAAGCTGGAAGAGATTGCGCAGGTAACTGGCGCCAATCTGAATACCGTAAAATCCCGCCTGTATAAAAGCCTGCGCAAGCTGCGGGAGCTTACGGGGGAGGAGGTAGCAACATGAACCATTCCTGGCAGCAGGCCCGGCAGCGCTATCAGGAGATTGAAACTCCGCCGGAGCTGGACTTTGCGGTGGCCTCCGCCCTGCGGGCGGGAGAGAAAAAGCGGCGGCAGCGCCGGGGGGTGCGGCGCAGTCTGTCTGCCGGACTGGCCGCCTGTGCCTGCTTTGCGCTGCTGGTCAACACCAGTCCCACCTTTGCCCATGCGGTGTCCCAGGTACCGGTGCTGGGAGATCTGGCCCGGGTGATCACAGTGGCCCAGTACACGGTGGAGGATCAGGACCATCTGATTGATGTGCGTCTGCCTGCGCTGGACCTGGCCGGTGATACCGACCTGGAGCAGCGCATCAACACGGAAATCTCCACCCGGATTGACCAGGTGCTCCGGGAGGCGGAGGAGCGGGCCAGAGAAACCCGTCAGGCCTTTGTGGATACCGGCGGGGACTCGGCAGAATTTATGCCCATTGTGATCAGCGTGGACTATGAGATCAAATGCCAGAGCGAACAGTTCCTCTCCTTTGTGCTGACCAAGACGGAAACCCATGCCTCGGCCTACACGGAATATTACAGCTATAACATTGATCTTCAGGCGGGCCGGGAGATTACCCTGCGGGACCTCTTTGGAGATCACTACAAGGAACACATCAACGCTGCCATTGCCCGGGAAATTGAGGAGCGCAGCCAAAACCCGGACAACATCTATTTTATCCAGGGCGAGGGGGGCTTTACCTCCATTGCCGATGACCAGCGGTTTTATCTGGATCAGGACGGCACACCCGTCATTGTGTTTGAGAAATATGAAATTGCCCCCGGCTTTATGGGAATGCAGGAATTCCCCATTCCGCTGCCGGAGGCCCGGTAAAGGCTGAAACACCGGCAGGAAGCGAACCGCTTCCTGCCGGTGTTTGACTTACATCATGCTCTCCCAGAAGCTGAAGCTGGCGGGGATTTCCAGCAGAGCGGGGAACAGGCCCTTCATCAGGATCATCACACTGAATACCAGGGTGAGGATCACAATGACCAGGTAGAAGATCCAGGACTTGCCGGAGTGAAACTCAGGGGCAACGGCCTGGAAGGAAGGTACTCCCATGGCAATCCACAGAACCAGGGTGAGGAGCATGACGTAAAAACCGAACTCCAGAGAGAGGAAGAAACATACCATGCTCACCAGCATCATGGCGGTGATGAAGATGGAATGGCATCCGCATACGATGATCACGTCCAAAAAGCTGGTATTGGCATTCATGATGCGGACGGCGCCAAAGACAAGGCCCGCAAACAGGGCCACGCAGATGATCTCACTCAGCAGGCCGCCCAGGAACCAGACCTTGAAGGGAACCTGTGCAAGGCCGTAAGTCATGCTGCCGATTTTTGTACATGCAGCCAGCAGCATCAGCATGGCGGCAATGGCCTGGGCGCCCAGCAGAAGCGCGGGGGTGGCCACGTCCCGCTTTTGCAGCACCGAGCTGGTGGCCTGCACCGGGGAGGCCAGATAGGATTTCAGAAAGCCGCCCAGTCCGCTGAAGGCGATGCCAACGGCGGAGGGCTGCTGGGGGGGTGTATTGGGGGCGGCATTGGGGGCGGCGGTGCCGTTCAGGTTGGCGCCGCAGGAGCTGCAAAATGCAGTTCCGTCAGGCAGCTGTGTTCCACATTTCGGACAGTACATATACAACACTCCTTGGCCTGTTGCCGGATATCCGGCAGGCTTTTTTTAGTATATCTCATCCAGCAGCTGGTCCAGCAGTTCCAGATAATCCATACTGCCGACCAGATCCATGGCCTCGCCAATGGTATGACTTTCTCCCTGATAGGAGATGCTCACTTCCCGGACAGAGCCGGTAAAGGCCTGACCGGCCATAAAGTAGCCTACCACCAGCGTAATCAGGGCGGCGGCAATGTAGCTGATCCACAGCTTGGCAGGGGTGGCGTCCGGCACCAGGGTCTGGACGGTCAGCACACCGGCCACGACCCAGGCAATGAGGGTCCCTGCCAGAAAGACGATGCCAAGCTGCAGGTTGACAAAGAACAGCAGGAATGTGACCAGCAACAGAAAGGTGACAAAAACGCTGTGTGCGCCGCAGGCAATGAGCACATCCTGGAAGGTGCAGGCAGCCCCCATCAGCTTGCATACGGCAAACACCAGCACCACAAACACGGCAATGGCCACAACGGCCAGCAGGATGCCCCACATCAGGCAGACAAAGAAGGAGGGGGCAATGCTGGGCATGGAGATGCCCGAAGAATACAGTCCACTCATGCCCATGCCAGATACCTCACAATGCCGCACAGGCCGGACAGCAGGGAGAAGAGCGCCAGGCCACAGACAACGGCCTGGATGCCCAACAGGATAAGCGGGGTGGTCATGCTGTGCTGGGCCACCTGTGCTCTGGCAGCGGCGACGGGATTTTTCAGGTAGTCTTTGAGAAAGGCAATGGCGCCCTGGGTTGCCACCCGGGCGGCAGACGGGCCGGCAGGCGCCTGGCCGGGGGGCGGGTCAGCCTGAGGCTGGGAGGAGAACCCGGTGGGAGAACCGCAGGCGGCGCAGAAAGCGCTGCCGTCCTCCAGCTGGGTTCCGCATTTAGGACAAAACATTACACAACACTCCTTATCCAGGCGGCACATCTCTTTCCGCCTGGTGGTAATAGGCCCTTGCGCCGGGGCCTGGATTTTGACAGATCCCGCCAAAATCCCTTTCATAGTATACCACATCGCATGGCTAAAGTAAATAGAGGGGGGATTGCGGCAGAAAAGGGGATTTGCTATTGCGGGGGCTGCTGGTACCATGCTATAGTTAAAGAAGAGACAGTTCCGGAGCAATCCCGGAGGAATTGCGTACCGCCCGCGACAGGCGGCACCCGCAGGGCAGGATGGAGTCTCTCCATCTGCGGGAGTTTGGGAGGTTTTTTATGGGGAAGGTATTTCGCTGCTTTGTGGAAAAAAAGCCGGGGTTTGATGTGGAGGCCGGCCATTTGCTGGCCGAGCTTACCGGTACCCTGGGCGTAACCGGGCTGACCGGCCTGCGGGTGGTCCGCCGGTATGACGTGGAGGGGGTGGAGCAGGCGGTCTATGAGGCTGCCCGTACCACCATTTTGTCTGAGCCTCAGGTGGACACCCTGTGGGACGAGGAGATGCCCGCCCCCCAGGGAGCCTATGTGGTGCTGGCGGTGGAGGCTCTGCCCGGCCAGTATGACCAGCGGGCGGACTCCTGCGCCCAGTGTATTCAGATGATGACCGCCGGAGAACGGCCCATGGTGCGGGCCGCCACCGTATACATCCTGTCGGGTACCCTGTCCGAACAGGAAAGCGCCAAGGTGAAGGGCTATTTCATCAACCCGGTGGGTAGCCGTGAGGCCGGGCTGGACAAGCCGGATACCCTGGCCCAGCAGTACCCCGAACCCAGCCCGGTGCCGGTGCTGGAAGGGTTCACCGCCCTGGATCAAACGGGGCTGGCAGAGCTGCTGACCCAATACGGCCTTGCCATGGATCTGGCTGACCTGACGTTCCTCCAGGCCTATTTCCGGGAGGAGGAGCAGAGGGATCCTACCCTGACGGAAGTACGGGTGGTGGATACTTACTGGTCGGATCACTGCCGCCACACCACCTTCTCCACCCACCTGGACCAGGTGGACATTGCCGACGAGCGGGTCCAAGGGGCTTATGAGCGCTATCTGGCCGCCCGTGTGGAGGTATACGGGGAGGAAAAAGCGGCAAAGCGTCCCCAGACCCTGATGGACATTGCCACCATCGGCGCCAAGACCCTGAAAAAAAGAGGTCTGCTGCCGGAGCTGGATGAGAGCGAGGAGATCAACGCCTGTTCCATCCATGTGCCTGCCAATGTGGACGGCCAGGAGCAGGACTGGCTGCTCATGTTCAAAAATGAAACCCACAACCACCCCACGGAGATTGAGCCTTTCGGCGGCGCCGCCACCTGTATCGGCGGCTGTATCCGGGACCCCCTGTCCGGCCGTGTGTACGTTCACCAGGCCATGCGGCTCACCGGCTGCGGCGATCCCACGGTCCCTGTCAGCCAGACCCTGGAGGGCAAGCTGCCCCAGCGGAAGATTGCCCAGACTGCCGCCGCCGGCTATTCCTCCTACGGCAACCAAATTGGACTGGCCACCGGCCATGTGGCCGAGCTGTACCATGAGGGGTACATTGCCAAGCATCTGGAGTGCGGCGCCGTGGTGGGGGCGGCTCCTGCCGACCATGTGCGCCGGGAGGTACCCGCCCCCGGGGATGTGGTGATTCTGCTGGGGGGACGTACCGGCCGGGACGGCATCGGCGGGGCCACCGGTTCCTCCAAGAGCCACAACAAGGCCAGCCTGGATACCATGGCCAGCGAGGTACAGAAGGGCAACGCCCCGGAGGAGCGCAAGCTTCAGCGGCTGTTCCGCAATCCCCATGTGACCCGCCTCATCAAGCGGTGCAACGACTTTGGCGCCGGCGGCGTGTCGGTGGCCATCGGCGAGCTGGCCGACGGCCTTGCCATTGACCTGGATGCCGTCCGCAAGAAATATGACGGTCTGGACGGCACCGAGCTTGCCATCTCCGAGTCCCAGGAGCGGATGGCGGTGGTGGTGGCCCCCCAGGACGCCCAGGCCCTGATGGACGCCGCCGCGGCGGAAAATCTGGAGGCCTATCCGGTGGCAACCGTCACCGAAAGCCCCCGGATGGTGATGACCTGGAAGGGCCAGACGGTGGCCAACCTGTCCCGGGCCTTCCTCAACACCAACGGCGCAGTCAAGCACGCCTCTGTGTCGGTTGCCGCCCGGACGGAGGGCGGCGCCGGTGCAAACCGCTTTACCACCCTGCGGGAGATGGCGGCTTCTCTGAACTGTGCCTCCCGCCGGGGGCTCACCGAGCGGTTTGACGGCTCCATTGGCGCCGGCAGCGTGCTGATGCCCTATGGCGGAATGACCCAGCGTACCCCGGCCCAGGCCATGGCGGCCCTCTTCCCGGTGGAGCCGGACCAGGAAACCGACCAGGCCAGCGTGATGGCCTGGGGCTGTGATCCCCACCAGCTGGAAGCCGACCCCTATACCGGAGCCTATCAGGCGGTATACACCTCGGTAGCCAAGCTGGTGGCGGCAGGGGCCGACTACAACAGGGCCTATCTCACCCTCCAGGAATTTTTTGAAAAGCTGCGGGAGGAACCCGTCCGCTGGGGCAAGCCCTTTGCCGCCCTGCTGGGTGCGCTGGACGCCCAGCTGGAGCTGGGCTGTGCCGCCATCGGCGGCAAGGATTCCATGTCGGGTACCTTCCTGGACCTGGGCGTCCCCCCCACCCTCATCTCCTTTGCCATTGCACCCATCGGGGCGGGCCAGGTGCTCTCCCCCGAGTTCAAGGAGGAGGGGCATCCGGTCTACCTCTTCGGAGGTGCGGACACCAAGGCGGCCTGGGAGGGCTTCCACACCCTCTGCCGGGAGGGCAAGGTCAAAGCCGCCTGGGCGGTGGAACACGGCCTTGGGGAGGGCGTCATGCAGATGTCCTTTGGCAATCACATCGGCTTCACCGCTGTACCCACCGATCTGGACTGGGCTGCTCCCATGCCGGGGGCCATTGTGGCGGAACTGACCGGTGAGGTGGAGGGGGCCACCTTGCTGGGCCATACCACCCATGAGCCTGTCCTGTCCATCAACGGGGATGCCGCCCCGATTGAGGAACTGCTGGCTCTCAACGAGGGCGTGCTGGAGGATGTCTACCCCACCCGCACCGGAGAGAGCGGAGCGGTGCAGGCCCTCTCCTGGGACAAGCCCTCCCCTGCCGTGTGCAAGCAGAAGGTGGCCCGTCCCAAGGTGGTAATCCCGGTGTTCCCCGGCACCAACTGCGAGTTTGACTCTGCCCGGGCCTGTTTCCGGGCGGGGCTGGAGCCTGAAATTGTGGTGGTGCGCAACCTGACCTCTGCCGCCCTGGAGGAGTCTGCCCAGGCCCTGGAGGGGGCCATCCGGAAGGCCCAGATTGTCTTTCTCCCCGGCGGCTTCTCCGGCGGCGACGAGCCGGACGGCTCCGCCAAGTTTATCTGCTCCTTCTTCCGCAACCCTGCCCTGACCGACGCCGTGCACGATCTGTTACAGCACCGGGACGGCCTGATGCTGGGCATCTGCAACGGCTTCCAGGCCCTGGTCAAGCTGGGCCTGGTACCCTACGGAGAGATCCGGGACATGGACGAGGGCTGTCCCACCCTGACCTACAACACCATCGGCCGCCACCAGAGCCGCTATGTCACCACCCGGGTGGCCTCTGTCCAGTCTCCCTGGATGCTCCAGTCTCAGGTGGGCGAACGGTATACCATTCCCATCTCCCACGGAGAGGGCCGCTTTGTGGCGCCCAAGGAGGTGCTGGAGGGGCTGATTGCCAACGGACAGGTTGCCACCCAGTATGTAGACCTGAACGGCACCCCGTCCATGGATATGGAGGCCAATCCCAACGGCTCCCTCTATGCCATTGAAGGGATTTTCTCTCCTGATGGCCGGGTATTCGGCAAGATGGGCCATTCCGAGCGATATGGTGCGTTTGTCGGCAAAAACATTCCCGGTCACAAGCATCAGCCCTTGCTGGAAAGCGGTGCGGCATACTTCAGATAATATTGGGACTTTCCGCGTCAGGGCGTACTGCAAGGGCAGTGCGCCCTGACGTTTCTAAAAGATTTCTAATAATTTCTTAAAATTAACGTGAGATAATGTAAACAGCGAAAAGATATGATAAAATTTAAAAAGTGACCTTAAATTGAACCTTTATAGATAAACAAATGAATGTTTACAGTATTTTTGATATGGGGTGGAGCATACCGCCCGGTACTGTAAACTCTGTAGGCTGGAGGGAATGGGATATGCAGGCGATGGAACTGTTTCGGGATATCCTGGGGTTGACCGATGAAGATCTCATACAGAATCTGGTTGCCATGGCAACGCCCATTGCCCTGAAAAAGGGGGAGCTGCTCTACCGGGAGGGAGAGCAGTCGGACAAAATTACCTTTTTATTCCAAGGTCTGCTGCGGGGCTATTTTCTGGATACCAACGGAAGGGATATCACCGACTGCTTTGTCTTTGGATATGGCGCTCCGGTGACGGGATCGATTGACCCCAGGGAGCCTGCCGTGGTCAATGTTGAGGCGCTGACCGACTGTTCCCTGCTTCAGCTGCCCATGGCCAATATGATGGAGCTGGTGGAGACCCATGCCCAGATCTGCCGGCTGTATACCCACTTTTTGCTCCAGTCCCTCAAACGCCACTGGGCGGTCAAATCGGCCATGTATCAGTATGACGCCACCCAGCGCTACCAGTGGTTTCTGCGCTCCTATCCCGGCCTGCACCAGCAGGTATCGGGCAAGCACATTGCGTCCTTCCTGGGCATGACCCAGGTGACGCTCAGCCGTCTGCGCCGAGCCCTCCGGGAGACCGGGCAGCTGTAGGCGGCACCCCGGGGGCAATGGCGGCATAAGCTGGAGTGAGCGAAAGCTTAATCCATTACAAGAAGCATATGCCATTATGGGAATGCCAGTCATTACCCCCAGCACCACCACCCGCACCCAGGCCATTACCGATGTGATCGAGTCCGTTGCCCTGGAGGAGACGGCTCTCTCCCACATCCTCAACGCCGAGGGGGAGAAGATTCAGAAAATGGTTGCCATGCCCGATGTCACCCCCGAGGTGCTGCTGGCCACCAACAAGTCTGTGGAGTCCATGGTGAACGCCGTCTCCAGGCTGGAGATGATTCTCCAGTCCAAACTGTCCACCTTCAACAGCTGTCTGTGTCCCGACAGTGAGCCGGTGGCCGGCCAGTAAAGACCGCCGGGGGCCAGGGGCTGCTGTACAATACAATCCATTGCCATTCTAAGCTCCGGAGGGGCGAAGGATCTTTCTGTGACGGGCCGGCCGGCCCCGAAAATCCTTCGCTGGTTTCAATAGGGCAAAAATCGGGCCTGTCGCATGTTGCGGCAGGCCCTTTTATGATGGGTTACGGTTCCGGCGCTCGTTCCACAGGAATGGGGCCGTTGTCCCGCTCGTATGTGCGGATATGGACCCGCAGCAGCTGACGCACATATCCCGCCAGAGAGCGGCTGGACTGCCGGGCCAGCCAGGCGGTTTTCTCCTTTGTCTCCCGGGTGACGGCAAGAGAAATGGTCTGGTCTTTTTCAGGCATATCGGTCCCTCCTTTTGGTTATCATACCACTCTGAATAACTCTGGTCAACTCTATTTAATTCTTTGAGAAAGATAACTCTGACTGATATTATAAAGATACAAATAGATAGACCAGGAGGAGACAACAGGTATGGGGATTCAGGAGACGCCCTATTCTCTGCGGTTGGAACGGAAGGTTATGCAGAAAATCCGGGCTTTGGCAGCACAGGAGCGGCGCTCCATCAATATGCAGCTGTGCATTGCAGTGGAGCGCTATCTGGAGGAATACGAACGGGAACACGGGGAAATCCCGGTGGAGGAATAAAGCAAGGGCCTGTTGCAGCCGGCAACAGGCCCTTGCTTGTGTCAATCGGCGTTGAGATAGCGGAGGGGACGCTCTTCAATAGCAAAGCGGTTGGTCAGATCCTGCAGCACATGGGCCTGGCTGGACAGCTCCTGACTGGCGGCGGCGCTCTCCTCTGCCGTGGCGGAGTTGTTCTGCACCACGGCGGAAATCTGATCCACACCCAGGGTGGTCTGCTGGATGGCGGCGTCCTGGGCGATGGAGGTCTGGGATACCTTCCTGGCCTGCTGGGAGAGGGTCTGAATGATGGCGTTGACCCGTTCCAGAGAGGCGGCCGTGTCATCGGCAATCTGCTTGCCGTTCTGAACGCTGCGGAGGGATTCGGAAATGAGGGTGGCGGTATTCTGGGAGGCCTCTGCCGTTCCGGCAGCCAGCCGGCGCACTTCGTCGGCCACCACTGCAAAGCCCTTGCCGGCGTTTCCGGCCCGGGCGGCCTCCACAGCGGGGACAATTTTGTCTGCATAGGTCAGGGCCTGGCCTGCCGTCAGGTTGACCACCGAAACAGAGGTAAGCCCCAGCACCAGCACCAGCAAAAAGATCACACCATAGGACAGCAGCAGTTTCCACTTGAGCGGCTGTTTTTCATCTTGGTACCGCCTTTCTTTTTCTTACATAATGCACGAAATCAATATTTTCCGTCTGCGTCAAAGGGGGTGTTCATGGGAGCGGTAGGCATAGCGTCCTCTGTTACAAAGGGCGCCTCATAGGGCTGGTCGTTCCGGGCGGAGAAATCAAACTCCTGCCCCTCCAGCTGGAACTGGGCCACCTGTTGGCGCATCATGTCGGCCTGGCTGGACAGCTCCTGACTGGCGGCGGCGCTCTCTTCGGCGGTGGCGGAGTTGGTCTGTACCACACTGGAAATCTGGTCCACACCCATGGCGATTTCCGACAGCTTGTCTGCCTGGTCGTGATAGGTGGCGGCTACCGTTTCAATGGTTCCCACCACCTGCTTGGTCCCCTCTGCCACAATGGAGAGGGAGGCGGAGGTGGCCTGGGTCAGCTCTTCGCCGTGCTGCACGGCCCGGACAGAGTTTTCAATCAGTTCATTGGTTTTCTGGGCGGCCTCAGCACTTTTGGCTGCCAGATTGCGCACCTCGTCGGCTACCACCGAGAAGCCCTTGCCGGCGTTGCCCGCCCGGGCAGCCTCCACAGCGGCGTTGAGGGCCAGGATGTTGGTCTGGAAGGCGATGTCATCAATGGTCTTGATGATGGTTTTGATGGCGGTAGACTGGGTGCTGATGTCCGACATGGCATTGCGCATCAGGGCCATCTGCTCAGTGCACTTCTCCACCTCGCTCTTGATCTGCTGGAGGAAACGGCCGGCTTCCACCGCCTTGGCGGCCTCGTCGGTGGCCTGTCCGGACAGCTGCTGTACCGTGGAGGACAGCTCCTGTACGGAAGAGGCCTGCTCGGTGGCGCCCTGGGCCAGAGCCTGGGCGCCGCTGGCGATCTGCTCGGCGCCGGCATTGACCTGGGTAGCCGACTGGGCAATGGAGGTCATGGCGTCGGTCAACGTGCTCCGGATGTCCAGCAGGGCATCCTTCACTTTGGCAAACTCGCCGGCGTAGGTGTGCTGAAGGGTAAAGATCAGATTGCCTGCGGCAATCTGGTGGAGCACCTGGGCGATCTCATCGATGTACAGGATGTAGTCTTTCAGCCGGTTGACAATCCGGCCTACGTTGTTGCTCACCTCGCTGACCTCATCCCGGCCGCTGGACTGTACTTCCACGTCCAGCTTGCCTTCGGCCAGCATCCCCACCGCCACGTTGAGCCGCTTCAGCGGACGGGTAATGGACAGGGCCATGAAGATACAGACGGCTGCCAGAATAACGCCGCACACCACAATTCCCACAAACACAATTTTTAAAATATTGTTGGTATGGGCGGTGTACTCCGCCTCTGGCATGGCGCTGAGCACCATGTAGCCCAGGGAGTTCAACACACAGGTGGTGCCATAGTAGGGGATGCCGTTGCGGGTATACAGCATGGCCTTGGAGTCTGTTTTATTGGTGAGGGCCTCGCTCATATTCTGAGAATAACGAATCTCCGAGACATTGGTATTGATGAGAGAGCTGTCCGGATGGTAGACGATCAGGTTATTGGGGTCAATGAGGGCCACATATCCCTCCTTGCCGATGGCTACGTCATCCAGGATCTTGTACAGATAATCCATGTTCAAATCCAGCCCCACGATGGCCACCATTTTCCCGTTGTGATAAACCGGGCTGGCAATGGTAAGCATCATCTGATTGTCATTGATACTGCTGTAGACCTCGGTGATGATGGTATCCTGCTGTTCGACCACCAGTTTATACCAGGAACGGGTGGTGTAGTCAAAGTCGGGGGGACTGTACACAGCGCCGTTGTTCTGTACCACCTCTCCGGTGTCCATGCGCAGCACCCACATATAGTCCACATCTTCGCTGTTTTTCTGCTGGAGCAGACGCAGGGTTTCCAGCAGGCTGCCGTACAGCCGGTGGGTGGTGATGCCGGCCTCCACCTCTTCGGTGGTGGTGTCCCGGATGAGCTGGGTGGTAGCCAGACATTCGGAAATGCCGTAGTAGCGCTCAAAAAACGCATGGATCTGGCTGGAGGCAGCTTCCGACTCTGCATCCAGTTCGGTACACATGATTTGACTGATGGTTCCCGATGTCTGAGAGCCTAAAAATATGCTCATGACGGTGAGAACCAAAAACAAAGGGAGTAATATGCCGATCAGTAATTTCGGCGCAATGCCGAATTTGAAGGATCGTTTCCCCGGTATGACCTCTGCTGATCGTTTGTTCATATAGCTTCCTCCGTTGCATCGTCATGATAATTGCACATAATTTACAGTTTAATCCATAAATGGCTGTGCAAATCTGTCTACAGTATTGTATATCTCGGCACGATGCCCTGTCAAGATAAGAACAATCCGAAATTTTACAGAGTTATCTGAAAACACAACCCAAAAACAGGTGTGCTGCACCACTGGCAGCACACCTGTTTTTGAGATTCCTCTCCGTATAATATTACATTCCTTTGTATTTTCGCCGGGTGGCAATGCCCCCCCGGATATGCCGCTCAGCCTTGTTTTCCTCCAGGATTCTCTTGACCTGCAGGTAGAGAGGACGGTTAAACGCAGGCAAACGCTCAATAAGATCTTTATGTACGGTAGATTTGCTGATCCCGAACTGGCGGGCGGCGGTGCGCACCGTGGCTCTGTTTTCTATGATGTACAGCGCCAGGTGACAGGCGCGCTCTTCCATGTTCCCTTTCAAACAGCAACACTCCCCGCAATCATGGTCACGGGGCATGTATATGCATTCCGGCAGGCGGATATGAAATAGGAGACCTTTTGCCCAGGAAAAGCAGGGGTTCTGTCCAAGGACAGAACCCCTGCTTTGGCAGTCGGTCAGATGGATGTTCAGGAGTTTTGCGCCACAAAGCGCATCAGCATGGCGGAAATTTCCGCCCGGGTGGCGCTGCCCTGGGGATTGAGAACGCCCGCTTCATTGCCGGTGATGACCCCCGCTTCCACAGCCCAGGCCATGGCATCGGCTGCCCAGGCGCTGACGGAGGCGGCATCGGGATGGCCGCTGAGATCTCCGGCAGGAGCGGGGCTGCCGCCGTAGCGCCACAGCATGGTGACAAGCTGCTCCCGGGTAACGGCGTTGTCGGGGCCAAAGGCGGTGCTGCTGTAGCCGGTGATAACCTGCTCAGCGGAAGCCCAGCGCACGGCTTCGGTGTACCAGCTGCCCTCCTTCACGTCGGCGTAGGGCAGCAGATCATTCACCTGGGGCTGCCCCTCCAGCCGCCACAGGACCGTGGCCACCATGCTCCGGGTGGTGGTTGCCTTGGGGGCAAAGGTGGTGGAAGAAACCCCGTTCATCAGGTTCTGTCCGGTGACAAAGCTGACGGCATCGGCATACCAGGCATCAGCCGGCACATCGGTGAAGGTGGGAGCAGGCGTCTCCCGGCCCTCCACAGAGGCAAAGGCAAAGTTGGAGATGAAGTTGAACTCATCCCGCTGATGCACCTTGTTGGTCAGGGTGTTGGCAAAGAGCACCACATTCAAATCCGCATTGCCGGCGCCCTTGCCCTGATAGGAGATGGCCTGGATGGAATGGTTCAGGAAGTCGTTGTAGTGCTCGCCGGTGCTGGGCAGGAAGCCCTCCAGCAGTTCCTTGGA
Organism: uncultured Flavonifractor sp.; assembly: GCA_944383125.1. Classification (GTDB taxonomy): domain Bacteria; phylum Bacillota; class Clostridia; order Oscillospirales; family Oscillospiraceae; genus Flavonifractor. Next base: position 7,881 of record CALWOK010000150.1, on the reverse strand, counting down.
GCCGTCCAGCTGCACCAGTACCTGAGCGCCCTGGGGAATGGCGGCAAAGTAGGAGGCGCCATAGCCGTAGAGGATATCATCACCCTCGGCCACATAGCTGGCAGTGACCAGGCTGTCGGTGGGATAGGTCACATAGGCCAGGGCGTCCATGGCATTGCTGCCGGCCGTCTCATAGACCAGCTGTCCCTCGGCAAAGAGCTCCACGGCAGACTGCATGGCGTCATAGCCATAGCCGATGTAGGGAGTGCCGCTCTTGACGGCGGCCAGGGCCTGAGCGTCCAGCTCAGCGGCGCCGATGATGAGGTCGGCTTCGGCGGCGTTCTCGGTGACGGTAAAGCCCAGCAGCTCCATAGCCTGGCGGTCATAGTTGTACTCATAGGAACCGCTTACCAGGGAGGTGTTGACAAAGCCCTTCTCATTGGCAGCAGGCTTGCCGGAGATGTAGACCACGGGGGCCTTGGCGATTACCTGGGCAGCGGGAGCTTCGGTGACACCCAGGCCGGTGATGAGATAATCGTCGGACACGCTTTGCCAGTCGGCATAGGAGCACAGGAAGCTGCCCTTATATTGGCCCTCGGTGATGAGGGAGACGGACTTGCCCGCCTTCAGCAGGGCATTGACGGCAGCGGTGGAGTCCTCAGAGGCGTTCATGAGAATGACCTGGGCGTTCTCTGCGCCAGTGAAGGAAGAGGTCAGGCCGGCAACATAGGACTGAGTCTCTGCGTAGTCCAGAGCCTCGCCACAGACAGCCGCAATGGTCTCATAGACGGCAGGCTGGGCGCAAACTGCCATATCAAAGCCGCGGGTCTTGTCAAAGGCGGTGATGCCCTCGGAGTAGAGGACAGGCCACTCGGTGATTACGGTGCCGTCGTACAGCACGCCGTTGGCAACAGAGCGCTTGGCCTGGTACATGGACACAATCAGGGTGCCGGCGGGATACTCCACCCCGTCATAGGTAAAGGCTGCTTCCGTCAGATTGACCTGAACGCCGTTGCTGGCCAGGTACTCCATCATGTCAGCGGCGGCCTGGAGGTTGGACTGATTGACCCCGTCCATGGGGATGATGTAGCACTCGGGATAGAAGTTGCCATTCTCGCCTTCGCCGTCGTACTCGGGACGGAAGAGGTCGGCTTCGGCGCCCTCCACATCGTACTGGTCGCAGAACCACTGGCCTACCAGCTCATAGGCGTTAGAGTTGGCGTTGGTAACGCCACGCTCAAAAATCTTGGTCTGGTTCAGCAGGTAGCTGTCCTTGTTGGCGGCAACGTAGGCGCTCTGCCCCAGCTGGCCGTAGGCCAGAGCCTCTACCATGAACTGGTCATAGGCGGGTACTTCCACCGTGTAGGCCAGGGTGCCGTGGAGCATGGCATACTGGGGGGTGTAGCTGGTGGACATATCGTCCCAGGGGTCCAGCCACTGGGTCTGGTTTTCACCGTCCGCAGTCTTTTCGCCGGTGTAGGTCAGATAGTCCCGCTGGGGAATGACATAGCTGTTGTGGCCGTCGTTGTTGGCCACGGCCGCAATGCCCAGGGCCTCGCCGCCGGTCATCAGGTGCTCAGCCAGCAGGTCATACTCAAAGTTAGGCTCATGAGGGGGATCGCAGGGCTCGCACTGGAAGGTGGATACCCGGCCGTGGAACTCGGTAAAGCTGACCGGATTCCACTGGGCAATGAGGTGGGTCATGTTCTGGGTTTCTGCCTGGGTCTGGAAGGAGTTGTCCCGGTTCAGGTCAAAACCGCCGGAGGAGGTGCGGGTCACATAGGTGCGGCCCTCCACGTTTTCCTCGGGGACAATGATGAAAAAGACGTCGTCCAGCAGTTGGTCCACATCCACGGTTTCGGTTTCCATGGTGTAGTATTTCTCCAGGTCTACCGGGACAGACTTGCCGGCGGTGGTGCCATCGGCGTTTTTCCCCTTGATGTAACCCAGGTAGGTGGCAGTATCGGCCACCAGGTCAGGGATGGCGACAGAGCCTTCCACACCCACAGGACCCATCTGCTTGGCCAGCTCAGCCTGGCCCTCAGCGGTGAAGCCGGTGAGCTTGTTGTAGTCGATGGCGCCGCGCTCAGAGGCGGCAGTCTCCACCAGCATCCAGGCAAAGGTGAGGATGCCGTCGGCGGCAGCCACCTCATTGGCGTGGATGTTGGAGTAGAGGACAGGTACCTGGTAATCTCCCAGCGTGCCGCGCTCAATCTGTTCAATGAGGGCGGCAGGGTTGCTCTCAGCCTGGGCCTTGATGTCCTGCCACCGCTCCACGGCGGCCTTGCTCTTGGCAATAATCAGGTAGGGCATGTCCAGACTCTCCATGCCGTTGTCCCCCTGGCTCTTGCCCATGGAGAACTGCTCCACGTAGAGGTCGGTGTTGGCTTCGGCATAGGCCACAAGCTGGTCCATCTCGGCATACAGTTCCGTCATGGTGTGGAAGCTGTCATAGGGGGCCACCTTCAGGGCAACGGAGCCAAGGGTCTGACCGTCCAGCGCGGCGCTCAGGTCAAAATACCCGCACACATCCATGTAGTACCCGCCATTGGTGTGGGGGATGCTCAGGTCATCGCCGAAGTAGCCCTGATTGGCAAAGGTGACAGTGAGATAAACCTGATTGTCTGCCGCCTCTGCGGAGGAGACAATGTCGGTAAAGAAAGGGCTTTCCCCGTCTGCACATACCCAGGAGTCCAGCGGGCCGCCCTGGGACTGATTGGGGAAGAGGGTATCGTCCAGATAAGACTGGCTCTCATCCCGCACCAGGGACCATGCCACAGTCTGGGCTGCTTCCTGGGCCTCTTCCAGAGTGAGGTCTACCGGGATACTGGCCTGGAAGGTGCGTTCATTGGTGAGAGAAATCATGTTCTGACCGCCGTCGCCGGTGGTATTGACAAACTGTGGGGCAGGGGCGGGTGTTTCCTCGGCGGCTGCCGGGATCACACACAGAGACAGCAGGAGGGACAGCGCCGTCAGCAGAGACAGCAGCCGCCCAAGGGAGGCTTGTTTTTTCATGTGCTTCACCATACTCTTTCCTCAGATTAGGATAATAAATATTCTACATAGAGCGAATATTTATTTAGAATCATACCACCGGAAGCGGTTGCTGTCAAGCGGAACTGCGCCATGCGGTTTGTGGTGCAACTGCATACTCCCAGGCGAAGAAAGCGTTTGCGCAAGCCTTGAGGAAAGGGCATGGGAAAGCGGTGCGGGATGGATTGTTTGTATGTTTAGCCATAAAGGGGGGACTGATCAAAAATACCGGCCCTGAGCCTGGCTCAGAGCCGGTATTTGGCCTTGTTTGACGGATGTCATCCGGGTAATGCTGTGATGACCCGGTACATCAACATGAAGTGGAACAGGGAACCAAGGAGAATAAAGACATGGAAAATTTCATGACAACCAAAGCGGGGGTTGTTCCGGCCGGGCCACTTGACGGCATAGAGCACGCCGCCAATGGTGTACAGGATGCCGCCCCCCAGTACCCAGAACAGACCGTGGAGTCCCACCACCTGGGTCAGAGGAATGAGAGCGGAAATGGCCAGCCAGCCCATGGCAATATAGATGCCGGAGGTCAGCCAGCGGGGGGCGGAAATCCACAACAGGGTAAGCACCAGTCCTGCCAGAGTCAGTCCCCAGATGACGCCGAACAGCCCCCAGCCCCACAGGCCCAGCTCCCGCAGGGCCACCAGGCACACCGGGGTATAGCTGCCGGCGATCAGGAAATAAATGGAGGCATGGTCAAACTTGCGCAGGGCAATGCGCCCGGCTACGCTGGTGTGAATGCAGTGATAGAGGGTGCTGGCGGTGTACAGACCTACCATGCTGATGCCATAAATCAAAAAGGACACCAGATGCCACTGGCTCAGCCCCTCCAGGAGACAGCGGCCCACCAGCAGCACAGTTCCCAGAGCAGCCAGTACTGCCCCCACTCCATGGGTAATGGCAGACCAGGGACGCAGACCATCATAGGGGTCCCGCTGCTTTTTTGCCGGTTTTGCCTTCTTTGCCATGACATTGGGATAGTAAAGTGCGCCCAGGTTTCCCTGCAGAACATTTCCGTGATTCATAACATCACCCACCATTCTGTACAAGTTATTGTAATATGCTTTTTCTGCTTATAGTATACGTCCTATGGCATAATGTTGTCAACGTCAGTTTATAATATAATCTTTAAAATTAGATTACACATTCTGTACAATCGGACAGGCCGCCCCATTAGTATGGCCCCAGTTCCGGTCTCTATACAACAATGCCCTCCGGCCTATGACCGGAGGGCATGAAAACTGCAATGGGTATAAAACGGTTTATTCTCTGGTGCGCGCCCAGTAGGCAGCCATGCTCTCTCCCGGCTGCCCTGTCACTTCATGGGCCAAATAGGATGTCAGTTCCGGCGGTGGGGTCCAGGCCAGTGCCTCCTCCTCCCGGGCAAATTCTACCTCGGCGTAAAAAAAGCCGCTGTCCAGCTGGGGGTCTACCTGGTTGACCTCCAGAATCAGCCCTCCAGGCAGAGGGTAGCGCCGCTGCTCTTTTTGGATCATGGGCCGGCCCAGCATGGCAAGGAGTCCCTCATATTGACGGAGGGTAAGCTCCAATTCAATTTCCTCCCGGCTTAACCCGCCCTTTCCCTTAAAACAGAGGATATATACCGTGTTTCCCTTCTGTTGGGCTTCCCGGCGGATGCGGATGGCAGGGCGGGTGGCAAAATAGCCCTGCTCCATATAAAAGATAGCGGCAGGCTCCTGGTCGGGCCAGCACTCCACCAGCCAGCGGCGTTCAATTTCCATCTGTTACCCTCCAGTCAAAGGGGTAGGGCGATGATGGCAGGTACCAGCACAGGTACTGCCAGGGAGAGGACAACCCCTGAGGTAAAGGAATAAATGGTAATGCGTTCATGGGTGGCCCCCACCACCACCGGCAGGACGGTGTCCATGGCGGCGGCGCCCGGCAGGGCGGCACACTCCACATAGCCGATGTACCGGGCCACCAGCGGGATCAAAAGAATGGAGAAGATCTCCCGCATCACATTGGATAAAAAGGCCACCGCAGATACAAGGGCAGAGTAGGGGGCCAGAAGAGTGGGGGCCAGGGAGTACCAGCCCATACCGGCGGAGGCTGCCATGGCGTCTTTTACCCCCAACGGGAGCAACAGCCCGGCTGCTGCGGCCAGGGCCAGGGTACCCAGGCATACTGCCACCGGAACCAGCAGTACCTGAAACCCGGCGGCTTTGATGTCGCTGAGGAAGGTACCCTGGCGGCCCATATCCATACCAACCATAAATAAAAGGAGGTATAATCCGAAGTTAATAACGGTGCCGCAATGTTGGGTAAGCTCTGGCGGAAAGAGGAACCGCCCCGCCAGCATCCCTGCGGCTACCGCAAAAATAATCCACTTGGTAAGGGAATTGTCCGCCTTTCCGCCGGAGGGTCCATCAGATGCTCCCCCGGCTTCACTCCCACGGGGCAGCCCCACATGGTTCAGCCGCAAGACAAACCGCCGCAGCAGGGTGAGGGCCAGAATGGAGCCGCCCATGGCCAGCACCGTAATGAGAAGGGCGGCCAGGCCAATCTGCCCCAGGGAGGAGATCACCTCATCATTGGCCCCCAGATTGACCCCCAATGTGACGATGAGAATCATCAGAGCCACAAATTGCAGCTTGCCCACCCACACCAGGGGACGGCTGCGGATGCCCTTGCGGGAGCCAAGCCAGGCGCCCACCACCACCAGGGCAATGTAGACGGCCAGATTGCTCAGGGTGCTGAGGGTGGTATCCATATCTATCCATCCTTTGCGCAAAAATGACAACCGCCTGCAACAGGGCTGACCGGCAGGTCGACGCCCATTGTAACACATACCAATTGGAAAGTCTACCACCGGTAGTGGTGAGGCAACGGTAAGGGAGAAACCCAGTGATTTTCTCTGAATTGCATAAAAAACCGGTTGGTTTTTTGGCTGCAGTACTCCAGTTTTTCCTTGCAATGGGTGGAAAAATCGGTTATAGTTTCGTTAGATTAAAAAAGGTTAGCGCAAAAAAATTTTTTTGAGAGGTGAATGGAATGGGTACTCCGAACAAAACGAACACCGATACCGTATTCCAGTGGAACGGTATTCCCCAACCGGGAAAACTGGTTCCCCTGGGCCTCCAGCACGTGGTGGCTGCGGTGGTGGGTATCATCACACCTGCCATTCTGGTATCCAACACCTGCGGCCTGAGCGCTGCAGAGCAGACCCTGATGATTCAGGTCTCCCTGATTCTGACGGCTCTGGCGACGCTCCTCCAGCTCTTCCCCATTGCCCGGCGCATCGGCGCCGGTCTGCCCGTCATCATGGGCATCAGCTTTGCTTACATCCCCACCCTTCAGGCCATCGGCACAGAATTTGACATCGCAACCATCCTGGGCGCCGAGATCATCGGCGGCTGTGTAGCCATCATCTTCGGCATCTTCGTCAAGTGGATCCGTCCCCTGTTCCCCCCCCTGGTCACTGGTACCGTTATCTTCACCATTGGCCTTTCCCTCTCCCCCACCGCTGTGAAGTACATGGCCGGTGGCGTGGGTACCCCCGATTTCGGTACCCCCAAGAGCTGGCTGGTGGCCCTGATCACCCTGGCTGTGGTATTTGTTCTCACCAACTTCACCAAGGGCATCTTCAAGCTGGGCGCCATCCTGGTGGGTATGATTGTGGGCTATTTTGTGGCCCTGGCTCTGGGTATGGTGAACTTCTCCGGCGTAGAGAATGCCCAGTGGGCCGCTCTGCCCCAGTTCATGCCCTTTGAGATCAAGTTTGTACCCGCTGCTGCCGTCTCCCTGGGCATTGTGTATGTGGTCAACGCCGTACAGACCATCGGCGACCTGTCCTCCACCACCATGGGCGGTATGGACCGGATGCCCACCGACAAGGAGCTGTCCGGCGGCATCATCGGCCAGGGCGTGATGAGCATCCTGGGCGCCTTCTTCGGCGGTCTGCCTGCTGCTACTTACAGCCAGAACGTGGGCATTGTCACTGTGAACAAGGTCATCAACCGGGCTGTGTTTGCTCTGGCTGCCCTCATTCTGCTGGTAGCCGGCCTGATGCCCAAGTTTGCATCCCTGCTGACCACCATTCCTCAGAGCGTCATCGGCGGCGCCACCATTTCTGTGTTCGCCACCATTACCATGACCGGCATCCGCATGATTACCGAGGGCGGCTTTACCCCCCGCAAGAGCTCTGTGGTAGGCCTGTCCGTGGCTCTGGGTGTCGGTATCACCCAGGTTTCCGGCTGTCTGGCCGGGGAAGGCTTCCCCACCTGGGTCAACACCGTATTCGGTTCTTCCTCTGTGGTTGTGGCCACCATTATTGCCATCATCCTCAACCTGGTGCTCCCCAAGGAAAATACCAACAAGTAAGATGGCATCATTGCAAAAGGCCCGACTTCACAGGAAGTCGGGCCTTTTGATGGGCGTTACTCTTTGGCTTCGTCAATGTAGCTGTACAGGGTGTATTTGGATATTCCAAAGTATTTGCACACCTTGTCACCACTTTTGGTAATGAGGAAGGCGCCGGTGTCGTTGAGGAACTGAACCGCCTTTACTTTGTCCTCTTTGTTCATCAGGGCTACCGGCTTGCCTACAATCTTTACACTCTGTTCCAGCAGCTCGTCCAGCAGGTCGGATACATTGCGTGAAATGGACTCGGGCTCTTTTTCGTCCTTTTCGGTGGCGGTAAACTGCTTGAGCATATTCTCCATGGCCAGCATGAGAGTAATGTCGTAGTTGATGCCGAAAATCCCGATAGGGGTACCGTCATCATCCCGGATGTAGATGGTGGTGGATTTAAGGATTTTGCCGTCCTTGGTCCGGGTCAGATAGCTCAGGTGATCCTGCAGCTGAGCCTGATTGCCCCGCAGTGCCTCCAGCACCACA
>CALWOK010000149.1 GCA_944383125.1 uncultured Flavonifractor sp. | reverse complement strand
CTGGACATCACCGGCGTGATGCTCACCAAGCTGGACGGCGACGCCCGGGGCGGTGCGGCCCTCTCCATCAAGGCGGTCACCGGCAAGCCCATCAAGTTTGTGGGCCAGGGGGAAAAGCTGGATCAGGTGGATATCTTCTATCCTGACCGGATGGCCTCCCGGATTCTGGGCATGGGCGATGTGCTCTCCCTGATCGAAAAGGCCCAGCAGACTTTTGACGCCAAAAAGGCCGCTGAGCTGGAGGAAAAGCTGCGGAAAAACCGCTTTACTCTGGCAGACTTCTATGACCAGCTGGTCCAGCTGAAGAGCATGGGTTCTCTGGCCGACATTGCGGGTATGCTTCCCGGCGTCAACAGCAAGGCGCTGGAAGGGGCTTCTGTGGACGAGGGGGCGCTGGCCCGTACCGAGGCCATCATCCTGTCCATGACCCCCGCCGAGCGGGAGGACCCCTCCCTGCTGAACAACAGCCGGAAAAAGCGCATTGCCGCCGGTTCCGGCACCCAGGTGGTGGACATCAACCGTCTGCTCAAGCAGTTTGAGATGATGCAGCAGATGAGCCGCCAGTTCTCCGGCAAACAGCTCAAGCGCATGGGGAAGCTGGGAAAACTGGGGAAGTTGGGCAAGATGCCCGGCCTTCCCTTCTGAGGGTGGTAAACGCACAGCGCTGCGTTTCCATAGATGCTTTACAATAACATGGAGGTGAAAGAATCATGGTTAAGATTAGACTGCGTCGTATGGGCGCCAAGAAGGCCCCCTTCTACCGCATTGTTGTAGCCGACTCCCGCTATCCCCGGGATGGCCGTTTCATCGAGGAGATCGGCACTTACAATCCCGTGGCTCAGCCCGCTGAGATCAAGGTGGACGCCGAGCGTGCCCAGGCCTGGATCAAGACCGGTGCTCAGCCCACCGAGACCGTGAAGGCTCTGCTGAAAAAAGCTGGCGCCATCTGATAGGAGGGCTCAGCCGCCATGAAGGAACTGCTCACCTATATCGCCTGCAATCTGGTGGAACACCCGGACGCCGTGTCTGTCACCGAACATGTGGGCGAGAGCGAGACCGTCCTGGAGCTCCGGGTTGCCCCTGAGGATATGGGCAAGGTCATCGGCCGTCAGGGCCGCATTGCCAAGGAGATCCGTACCCTCATGCGCTCCGTGGCCCAGCGTAAGGGCACCAGAGTTTCCGTCGAGATCGTCGACTGAAAAGCGGCGGGGAGGTTCCCCCGCCGCTTTTTCCATCTTAACACCGGCCGCCATGTATGGCGGCCCTACTGGAAATGTGATATTCTATTGGTAGGGCTGTGATACATTGCGGCCGTTTTCCACAGGAGGTTCCATCCCATGAAAAACCAATTCTTAGAGGCCGGACAGATCGCCAACACCCACGGTATCCAGGGAGAGGTCAAAATTGTTCCCTGGTGCGACTCCCCGGAATTCCTCTGCCAGTTTGACGTCCTGTATGTGGACGGGCGGCCCATCCGGGTGCGCTCCACCCGCATTCACAAGGGCAATGTGCTGGCCTTTCTGGAAGGGGTTAACGATGTAAATGCCGCTATGGTGCTCAAGGGCAAGACGGTATGGATTGACCGCACCGGGGTGGAGCTGCCCGACGGACGGCATTTCATTGCCGATCTCATGGGCCTGGACGTGCTGGACGCCGACACCGGCGAAACCCTGGGGATAGTGGCCGACGTGCTCACCCCCCCTGCCCATGAGGTCTATGTGGTCCATGGGGAGCACCAGTATATGATCCCCGCCGTGGACGAGTTTTTGGTGGAAACCAATGTGGACGCCGGTTATATCAAGGTCCGGCTCATTGAGGGGATGCGCACCGATGTATAGAATTGACATTATGACCCTCTTTGACCTGACGGTGGGGGATATGATGAATGAATCCATTCTGGGCCGGGCCCAGGAGCGGGATATCATCCGCATTGAAGCCCACCAGATCCGGGACTACACCCTGAACAAGCAGAAGCAGGTGGATGATTACCCCTACGGCGGCGGACGGGGGGCGGTGATGCAGGCCGATCCCCTCTATCAGTGCTGGAAGCACATTACCGACACCTATGGTCCCGGACACACCATCTACCTCTCCCCCGCCGGAAAAACCTTTGTGGAGGCCGACGCCCGCCGTCTGCGGGATGACCATGACCATTTGATTCTGGTGTGCGGCCACTATGAGGGCATCGACGAGCGGTTTATTGAGGAATGTGTGGACGAGGAAATCTCCATCGGGGATTTTGTGCTCACCGGCGGGGAGCTGGCCGCCATGGTGGTGGCCGACGCAGTAGCCCGGCTGGTGCCGGGGGTGCTGTCCGACCCGGAATGCTTTGAAAATGAAAGCCACTGGAACGGGCTGCTGGAGTACCCCCAGTACTCCCGCCCTGAGGAGTGGCACGGCCGGAAGGTCCCCCCCATCCTCCGCTCGGGCGACCACAAAAACATTGCCCGGTGGCGGCGCAAGCAGTCCATTCTCCGCACCCGTCAGCGCCGCCCTGACCTGTACGAAAAGCTGGATCTCTCCTCCAAGGAGGACCAGAAACTGCTGCGGGAACTGGAAGAGGAAGCATCATTCACTTAATTTGAGACTGGAGGAGTCAGCCATGAGTCATTGGGTCAATCAGTCCGTGTTCTACCACATCTACCCCCTGGGGTTCTGCGGCGCCCCGGAGTACAACCCCGGCGGGGCCCCTGTTCCCCGGCTGGACAAGCTGGAGCAGTGGATTCCCCACCTGAAAGCCCTGGGGGTCAACGCCCTCTATCTGGGGCCGGTGTTCCAGTCGGTGAAGCACGGCTACGACACCACCGACTACTTCCAGATTGACTGCCGTCTGGGGGACAACGACTCCTTTGCCGCCCTGTGCGACCAGCTCCACGCCAACGGCATCCGGGTGGTGCTGGACGGGGTATTCAACCATGTGGGCCGGGGATTCTGGGCCTTCCGGGACGTGCAGGAACACGGCCAGGCCTCCCCTTATTGCGGCTGGTTCCATAACCTGAACTTCGGCGGCCCCTCCCCTATGGGCGATCCCTTCTGGTATGAGGCCTGGCAGGGCCATTATGAGCTGGTAAAGCTCAACCTGCGCAACCCTGATGTGGTACGCCATCTGCTGGACGCTGTGGCCATGTGGATGGATAAATTCCACATTGACGGCCTGCGGCTGGACGCCGCCGACTGTGTGGACTTTGACTTTTTCCGCACCCTCAAGGGCTTTGTCAAGGACAAAAACCCGGATTTTTGGCTGATGGGCGAGATCATCCACGGGGATTACGCCCGGTGGGCCAACCCGGAAATGCTAGACTCTGTCACCAACTATGAGTGCTGGAAGGGTCTGTGGTCCTCCCACAACGACAAAAATTACTTTGAGATTGCCCACTCCATTCACCGTCAGAGCGGCCCCGGCGGCATTTACCGCAACATTACCCTCTACAACTTTGCCGACAACCACGACGTGGACCGGCTGGCCAGCAAGCTGAAGGACCCCGCCCATATCCATAACCTGTACACCCTGCTGTACACCATGCCCGGCATCCCCTCCCTGTATTACGGCAGCGAGTGGGCCATTCAGGGAGAGCGCACCAAGCACTCAGACGCCCCCCTGCGCCCCTGCCTGGACCTGGCAGAGATGGAAGGACTGGACCAGCGCCTGTGTACCTACCTGTCCGCCCTGGCCAAAATCCGTTCTGCCTTCCCTGCCCTGCAGACGGGAGACTATGAAAATGTGCTCATTCAAAACCAGCACCTGGTGTTCCGCCGGTCCACCCAGGAGCAGCGGATCTATGTAGTGCTCAACCTGGAGCCCCAGGAAGTGCATGTGGAGTTCCGGCACAACGAGCCGGTGCTGCAGGATGTGCTCCACGACAACGCCATCTTCAACAACGACGGCGGCCGGACCTGGCTCCCCGTCCCCCCCTGCTCCGCCCGCATTCTGGTGGGCGCTCCCGATCGGTTTTCCTGGCAGTGATGACCCAAGCCCGTATTTTCTCCCTTTACTTTTTGTGCTGCCCGTGATACAATGACTTCAATCTGTAATCTAATATTAAAAATCATGTACGAGGATTTTTGCCATGAGTTTCAAGATTGTTGTTGACAGCTGCTGTGACCTGACCCCGGCTCAGCTGCGGGAGGATTGTTTCTGCAAGGTACCGCTGACCATCCGGGTGGGCGATGAAACCATCACCGACGACCAGAGCTTTGACCAGGCCGCCATGCTGCAAAAAATGCGGGATTGTCCCACGGCGCCCCAGTCCTCCTGCCCTTCTCCCGCACAATATATGGAGGCCTTTGACTGCGGCGCTGACGATATTTATGTGGTCACCCTTTCCGCCATGCTGTCCGGCTCCCACAACGCGGCCGCCCAGGGCCGGGCGCTCTATCTGGAGGAGCACCCGGATGCCCATATCCACATTTTCAACTCCTGTTCGGCCTCTGCCGGGGAGGTGCTGGTGGCCCTGAAAATTCAGGAGCTGGCGCAGTCCGGCAAGGATTTTGATACCGTGGTTCAGGAGACCTCCCAGTATATCAGTGAGATGAATACCCTCTTTGTGCTGGAAACCCTGGACAACCTGCGGAAAAACGGCCGCCTGACCCGTACCCAGGCGTTGGTCACCAGCACCCTGCATATCAAGCTGCTGATGGGCGCCACGCCAGAGGGTGAAATCTGCAAGAAGGGCCAAGCCCTGTCCATCAAGCAGGCCCTGGCCAAGATGGCGGCGCTGATGGCTGCCGACCCCGGACATGTGGGACGGCGGCTGTGTATCGTCCACTGCAACTGTCTGGACCGGGCCTTCCATCTGAAGGAGCTGGTACAGAAGCTGTGCAGCTTCTCTGAAATTATCTTCAGCGAAACCGGCGGTATTTCCACCGTCTATGCCAACGACGGCGGCGTGATTGCCGCCTATTAAACCGGCACAATGGGCCGGCAGTTGCGTTTCCATGGGAAGCTGCGGCACCAAAAAAGAGACACGCCAAAAGGCGTGTCTCTTTTTTGGAATATCACAACACTATAGATGCCGCAGGCTCCAGGTTCGCACCCAAAACCAAATCGAAGCCCAGCGCAGCGGGTTCGATTTGGAAAGGAGCCGCGACAAAATAAGTGAGAGGTGACTTAAAAAAGTCGCCGCGAACGATATGCCGTCCGCGGCGACGTGTCTTTTGTTGCCGAAAAAGATACAGCCTGGAAAGCCTTGCGGCTCAATGGATTCAGGGTTTTGCGCAACTTTTGTTTTTGTTTTTCTGCGCTTTTTTCAAGCCATTTCCGAACCCCCATA
>CALWOK010000148.1 GCA_944383125.1 uncultured Flavonifractor sp. | reverse complement strand
TTTTAGAATATGAAAGTGTCTTTGGCAAGGTACGGTAAGCCATCCAGCACAGCCACTCTCCAGGCAAGTCCGCTATTGGGTGAAACCAACGGAGCTTGGCTTATCACTACTTATCTTGAAAAGGGACTCCCGCCAGTCCGGCTTGTCTTTCCCGGCAAATTTTGATATAATACCATTGATTTTCAGTTTGGAAAGAAGGGGTGGCAGCTCTTGCACTCATTTTCCAGGTTTATGCAGGGAATGGACTGGTGGGGGCTGATAACCCTGCTCATCAGCGCCCTGGCGGCCCTGCTGTGTATTACCCTCCATGAACTGTCCCACGGCTTTGTGGCCTACCGGCTGGGGGACCCCACCGCCAAACAGGCGGGACGGCTCACCCTCAATCCCATCAGGCACCTGGATCTGCTGGGCCTGCTGATGATGGTGGTGGCCAAGGTGGGCTGGGCCAAGCCGGTGCCGGTGGATATGCGCTACTTCAAACATCCCAAGCAGGGGATGGCCCTCACCGCCCTGGCAGGGCCGGCGGCCAACTTTCTCACCGCCCTGGGGGCCACTGGAGCGGCCTCTCTGGTGTGGCGCCTGGCCCCCATGAACCAGGGAGTGCTGCTGGTGCTGTGCCTGCTGTCAAACCTGGCCCTGCTGGGGGTGGGCATGGGGCTGTTCAACCTGATTCCCATTTCCCCCCTGGACGGGTCCAAGATTTTGTTTTCCTTTCTGCCGGACCGGGTGTACTATACCATCCTGCGGTACGAAAAATATGTGATGGGTCTGCTCATCCTGCTGGTGCTGCTGGGGGTGTTCAACCAGCCTCTGACCTTCCTGATGCTCCGGTGCCTGGAAGGGCTGTGCGCCCTTACCGGGATGCCCCTGGATGTGCTGGTGTACTGTCAGGACGTGTCGGCTATCCTGCGCTTATTCTGAGGTGAATGCTATCGAAACGCCCATCTACCATCTGGAAAAAGTGGTGAAGGCCAGGGAGGACCGGGAGGACTTTGACGGCCCCCTGGACCTGATCCTTCACCTGCTGAGCAAAAACAAAATGGAGATCCAGGATATCCAGATTGCCCTGATCCTGGACCAGTACATGGCCTGGATGGAGGGGCGGCGGCAGCTGGACCTGGAGGTGGCCAGCGAGTTTGTCACCATGGCGGCCCAGCTGGTGTACATCAAGACCCGTATGCTTCTGTCCATCCACGACGAGGAGGCCCTGTCCGAGCTGGAGCAGCTGATGGCCACCTTAGAGGAACACAAGCGCCGGGAGGATTATGGCCGCATCAAGGCGGTGACGCCCGCCCTGGCCCGCCGCTATCTGGTGGGCATGGACTATCTGACCAAGCTGCCCGAGCCTCAGCCCCAGGACAAGACCTACCGGTACGTCCACCAGCCGGAGGACCTGTTCAAAGCCATGAAGGGGATTCTGGAGCGGGCGGGCAACCGTCTGCCGCCCCCTATGGCCGCCTTTGAGGGCATTGTGGGACGGGAGCCCTACCCGGTCTCTGAAAAGGCGGAAGAGGTGCTGGAGCGGCTGACGCAATTTGGAGTGACAAAATTTCGCACGCTCTTCCGGGGCAACCGGAGCCGGTCGGAGATTGTAGCCACCTTTCTTGCGGTGCTGGAGCTGTGCAAAGCCCGCCGCCTGCGGCTGGCAGGGACGGAGGACAACTGCACCGTCACCTGTGTGGAACCGGAGGAAGGGGCGCCGGATCATGAGTCTGAGGTTTATCCGGACCAGTTTGGGGGATAATGGATGGAAGCAAAGGAACTGGAACATGCCATTGAGGCAATCCTCTTTGCCGCCGGGGAACCGGTGGGGGTGGAGCGGCTCTGTCTGGCCCTGGAGCTGGACCGGCTGACGGTGGACAAGCTGTGCAAAGAGATGGCGGACCGCTACAGCTATGAGCGGCGGGGTATCCGCCTGCTGCGGCTGGAAAACAGTTATCAGCTGTGCTCCGCCCCGGAGTTTGCCCCCCGCATCCGCAAAGCCTTTGAAAGCCGCCGTCCGCCCAGACTGAGCCAGCCCGCCCTGGAGGTGCTGGCGGTCATCGCCTACAGTCAGACGGCGACCCGGGCCTATGTGGATCAGGTGCGGGGGGTGGACAGCTCCTATACCATCAGTCTGCTGCTGGAGCGGGATCTGATTGAAGAGTGCGGCCGTCTGGCGGTGCCGGGACGGCCCATCCAGTACCGCACCACACAGACCTTTCTGCGTTCCTTCGGCTTGTCCAGCCTGGAGGATTTGCCGGAGCTGCCCAGCGCTCCTCCCGAGGAGGGACAGCTTACCCGGGAAATTCAGGCGGCCGTGGAGCGCTTGAAGGCAGAGGAAGCGGTGCCTGATGTGACGGAGGAAGAAGTGGAAGCTGCGGCCCGGGCGCTGGCCCGGACGGAGGAGGAATCTGGGGCATGATGGTGCTGCTGGTGCTGGGATGCGTGATCCTGGCCCTGTTCCTGGTGGGCCTGATCCGGGTGGGTGTGCAGGTGGAGTACGCCCAGAGCACCTTTGTGCTGGTGCTGCGGGTGGGGCCGGTGCGGATCACCCTGTTCCCACGGAAGGCCAGGCAGAAAAAAACGCCCCGGAAGCGGCCCGCCAGGCGGAGCAAGCCCGTTAAGCAAAAGAAACAGAAGCAAGCAGCCCAGCCGGAGGGGGAGCCGGATATTCCCACCTTCCTCAGGGAGCTGCTGCCGGTGGTGCTGGATGCCGCCGGACAGCTGCGGCGGAACATCCGCATTGACAATCTGGATCTGGCCGTCAGAGTGGCCTCCTCTGACCCGGCGAAGGCGGCGGTCCGATATGGCAGACTCAGCGGGGCGGCAGGTATGCTTTGGCCCCTGGTGGAGCAAAATTTTAAGGTAAAGGCATGGCGTATCCGGATCTGGGTGGATTTTACCACCAACCGGCCGGATGTCACCCTGAAACTGGCAGCGACCCTGACCATCGGACAGGCCCTCTCCCTGGGGGTGGGGACGGCGGTCAGGCTGCTGCCCATCCTCTCCAAGCTCAGAGCCGGCCGTCAAAAAGCCGGACAGGAAACACAGAAAGAGGCGGTTTAAGCGATGGAAAAGCATCCCATTGGTGACCTGATGAGCAACATTGTGGAAAAGGTCCGACAGATTGCAGACGTGAACACCATTGTGGGTCAGCCCATTCAGACAGGGGAAGTGACAATCATCCCTCTGTCCCAGCTCAGCGTAGGCGTGGGGTCGGGCGGCACCGAGTTTACCAGCAAGCACAAAAAGCCGGAGGACAACAACTGCTTTGGCGGCGGCGCCGGTGCGGGGGTGAGCCTGACCCCGGTGGGCTTTTTGGTGGTCAAGGGGGACTCGGTGCGGCTGCTGCCGGTAGCCCCTCCGGCTGCCACCACGGTGGACCGGGTCATTGAAACCGTGCCTGAGGTGGTGGACAAGATCACCGACTTTATCGAAAAGCAGCAGGCCAAAAAAGAGGAAAAACGGGCCGGGGATAACCCCGTGCAGTAGGGCGTATACTAGGGGCATCAACGTGAGGTGATGTACTTTGAAACGCTGGTGTACCCTGGCCCTTGTGCTTACCCTGCTGATTGTGCCGGTACAGGGGGCGGAGCCAACCTTGTCCGCCTCCTCTGCCCTCTTGATGGATGGGGCCAGCGGACGGGTTTTGTATGAAAAAGACGCCCATACCCCCCGGCCCATTGCCAGCATTACCAAGCTGATGACCGCCCTGGTGGCGGTCAGGCTCCACCCGGATTTGTCGGCGGTGGTGCAGGTCCGGCAGGAGTGGACGGGGGCGGAAGGCTCCTCCATGTACCTGAAGCCGGGGGAGGAGCTGACCCTGGAGGCCCTGCTGTACGGGCTGCTGCTGTCCTCGGGCAACGACGCCGCTTTGGCGGTGGCGGGATTCTGCGCCGGGGATGTGGCGTCCTTTGTGGAAGAGATGAACCAGACGGCGGCAGACCTTGGGATGAACCAGACCCATTTTGCCAATCCCAACGGCCTGGACCATCCGGAGCACTATTCCACGGCTGCCGATATGGCAATCCTGGCCCGGGCGGTGCTGGAGCAGGAGGAGCTGCGGGGCATGGTGAGCACCCGCAGCATTTCCATTGCCGGGCGCACCCTCACCAACCACAACAAACTGCTGTGGCAGTATGAAGGCTGTACCGGCATGAAAACAGGGTACACCGATGAGGCGGGGCGCACGCTGGTATCCAGCGCCCGGCGGGAAGGGCAGGAGCTCATTGCCGTGACCCTGAACGCCCCCAACGACTGGGCCGACCATGCAGCCCTTTTTGACTACGGCTTTGCCGCCTTTCCCAGCCGCTGCCTGGTGGAAGAGGGCCAGTGGGCCGACCTGCCGGTGACGGGCAGTTTAAGCCGTTTTGTACGGGTGGTGACCCCGTCGGCGGTGTGGTATCCCATAGGGCCGGGGGAGGAGCCTGTGGTGGAGCTCTCTCTGCCGGACATGGTGGAGGCCCCGGTCCAGGCTGGCTTTCCGGCGGGACACCTGACGGTGTCGGTGGGGGAGAGGGAGGTTGCCCGTCTGCCCCTGGTGTACGCCTGGCATGTGGCAAAAAATCTGGCCCCCAAGGGGTGGCTGGAGCGGTTATTTGGAAGCTAAAAGCACAGCAGCAGAGGTCTGCCGTTTTTGCGGCAGACCTCTGCTGCGGAAAGGAGAACCGGTGGAAGAGCGACTGCAAAAAATCCTCTCTGCCCATGGGCTTTGTTCCCGGCGGACGGCAGAGGGATGGCTGGCGGCGGGCCGGGTGACGGTCAACGGCAGGCGGGCCTCGGTGGGGGACAAGGCAAATCCGGAACGGGCCGACATCCGGGTGGACGGGAAGCCCCTGAAGGCGGTCCGGAAGCGTACTTATCTCATGCTTAACAAGCCCAGAGGATATGTCACCACCCTGTCCGATGAGAAGGGGAGGAAAACGGTGGCCGATCTGGTGACAGGCTGCGGCGTGCGGGTGTGGCCGGTGGGCCGGCTGGACCTGGACTCTGAGGGCCTGCTGCTGCTGACCGACGACGGCGCCCTGACCCAGCGGCTGATCCACCCCAGCCATGAGGTGGAGAAGGAATACCTGGTGTGGGTGACAGGGGAGGTGGACAAGGCCCTTCCCATTCTGAAAGGCCCGATGGAGCTGGACGGCATTCCCCTCAGCCCTGCCCGGGTGGAGCAGCTGGGGGAGAACCTCTTGTCTGTCACCATCCACGAGGGCCGGAACCGTCAGGTGCGGCGTATGTGCGCCCTGGCGGGCTTGCAGGTCACCCGGCTGCGCCGCATCCGGGAGGGCGGGCTGGCCCTCGGCCCCCTGAAACCGGGCCGGTGGCGCCCCCTGACGGCGGCAGAGGTGTCGCTGCTGAAAGGAAGCGGGGACGGCGTCTGACAGAGGTTTTGCAGGAAATGATGAAAATCCTGCAAAAAGGGATTGCTTTTCCCGGGGAAACCCGGTATCATTAGAACCGGCCTGTCTGTTCTGGTTTCCAGCAGACAGGCCGGGATTCTATCCAAAAACGGTGTTATGTCCACCACGGGGGTGGGCAGCCGGGAGGGACCATACATGCCAAAAGATATCCTGTCTACCATACAATCTGAAATGAGCACCTTCTCCAAGGGGCAGAAACTGATTGCCCACTTCATTCTGGAGTCCTATGACAAGGCCGCCTTTATGACGGCCAGCAAGCTGGGCAAGACCGTAAAGGTGAGCGAATCCACCGTGGTGCGCTTTGCCGCCGAGCTGGGCTATGACGGCTATCCCGCCATGCAGAAGGCCTTGCAGGAGATGATCCGCAGCAAGCTCACCTCCATCCAGCGCATAGAGGTATCCAACGACCGCATCGGTGACCAGGACATTCTGTCCATGGTGATGCAGTCGGACATTGACAAAATCCACCTGACCCTGGAGGAGACCGACCGGGCTCAGTTCCGGCGGGCGGTGGATGCCATTACCGCTGCTCGGCACATTTATATTCTGGGGGTGCGCTCCGCTGCCGCCATTGCCAGCTTTATGGGCTTTTACTTTACCCTGATTTTTCAGAATGTGACCATCATCCATACCACCTCCGCCAGCGAGGTCTTTGAACAGTTGCTCCACATCGGGCCGGAGGATGTGATTGTGGGCATCAGCTTTCCCCGCTACTCCCGCCGGACGGTAAAGGCCATGCAGTTTGCCAGCGACCGGGGGGCGGAGGTCATTGCCATCACCGACAGCCAGACCTCCCCTCTGGTACCCTATTCCTCCATTACCCTGCTGGCCAAGAGCGATATGGCCTCCTTTGTGGACTCCCTGGTGGCCCCCCTCAGTCTGGTCAACGCCCTCATTGTGGCCATCGGGCGGAAGAAAAACGACGACCTCTCCCACACCTTTGAGAGCCTGGAGCGCATCTGGGATGAGTACGAGGTCTATGAAAAGGTGGACGAAAACAGTTGAGTGAACTTGTCGTCATTGGCGGCGGCGCCGCCGGATGTATGGCGGCCCTGGCCGCTGCGGAGGGGGGCGCCTCGGTTACCCTGCTGGAGCGCAACCCTAAGCTGGGCCGCAAGCTGTACATTACCGGCAAGGGCCGGTGCAACGTGACCAACGACTGTACGGTGCAGGAACTGCTGCAGCATATCCCGGGCAACGGCCGCTTTCTCACCAGCGCCGCCACCCGGTTCCCGCCGGAAGCGGTCAAACAGTTTTTTGCCGGGCTGGGGGTACCCCTGAAAACCGAGCGGGGCAACCGGGTGTTTCCCCAGTCCGACCGGGCGGCGGACATCATTGACGCTTTGCTGCTGGCCCTCCGGCGTGCCAGAGTGGCCCTGGTCCAGGACCGGGCCGTGGCGCTGGAATGGAAGGACGGGGTGCTCACCGGGGTCAGGGGGGAGAAGGGGAACTATCCCTGCCGGGCGGTGGTGGTTGCCACCGGAGGGGTGTCCTATCCCCTTACCGGCTCCACCGGCGACGGCTATGACCTGGCCCGTACCCTGGGCCACACCATTGTACCGCCCCGGCCCTCTCTGGTGCCTCTGGTGGCGGAGCAGCCTTTCTGCGCCCGGATGCAGGGGCTGAGCCTGCGCAATGTGGCCATTCAGGTGAAAAACAGCAAAAAGAAAGTGGTGTTTGCCCAGCAGGGGGAGCTGCTGTTCACCCACTTCGGCCTGTCGGGGCCGCTGATCCTCAGCGCCTCCGCCCACATGCGGGACATGGAGCGGGATCACTACTATATCCTGCTGGATCTGAAACCGGCCCTGGATCAGGAAACGCTGGACGGGCGGCTGCTGCGGGACCTGGGGGAGGGGGCCAACAAGGATTTCCGCCATGTGCTGGAGGGGCTGGTCCCCCGGCTGATGGCGCCGGTGCTGCTGGAGCTGACCGGCATTCCCGGAGACCTGAAAGCCCATTCCGTCACCAAGGCCCAGCGCCGCCGCCTGCTGGAAACCCTGAAGGGGGTGCGCATCGACATTGCCGGCCCCCGGCCCATCGAAGAGGCCATCATTACGGCGGGCGGGGTCAAAACCTCCGAGGTAGACCCCCACACCATGGCCTCCAAAAAGGCCCCCGGCGTCTTTTTTGCCGGAGAAGTGCTGGATGTGGACGCCTACACCGGCGGCTTCAATCTGCAGGTGGCCTGGTCCACCGGCCGGGCGGCAGGGCAGGGGGCGGCCGCCTGGACCCATCCCCCAAAGGAGGAGGAATAACGTGAGCACGCAAAAGAGCATTGCCATTGACGGCCCCTCTGGGGCTGGGAAATCCACCCTGGCAAAAGCACTGGCCAAGGAGTTGGGCTATTTGTATGTGGACACCGGGGCCATTTACCGGACGGTGGGCCTGCAGGCCTGCCGCACCGGCACCAACCCGGAGGAGGAAGGGGCGGTTGCCGCCCTGCTGCCCGGGCTGGAGATCGGGATGCAGTATGGACCGGACGGCCTCCAGCACATGTACCTCAATGGGGAGGACGTGACCGACGCCATCCGGCAGCATGAAATTTCCCGGTATGCCTCCTGTGTATCCGCTCTGCCTGCGGTGCGGGCTTTTCTGCTGGAGCGCCAGCGGGCCATGGCCCGGGAAAACGATGTGGTGATGGACGGCCGGGACATCGGCACCGTGGTGCTCCCCCAGGCGGGAGTCAAGATTTTCCTCACCGCCGCCCCCGAGGCCAGAGCACGCCGCCGCTGGCAGGAGCTGAACCAGCGGGGGGAGGAGGCCGACTATGACGGCATCCTCCAGGACGTGCTGGAGCGGGACCAGCGGGACACCACCCGGGCCGCCTCTCCGCTGCGGCAGGCGGAGGACGCTGTGCTGGCAGATACCACGGAATTGGATCTGGAGCAAAGCCTTGCCCTTCTGATGCACATCGTAAAGGAGCGGTTGCAGGCATGAATAAGATGTATCTGTTGGCCTATTGTGCGGTCTGGCCCTTTTTCCGCATCCTGAAGCCCACCCTGTGCATCAACAAGAAAAACATGCCCCAGGGGGGAGCGCTGCTGTGCGCCAACCATACCCGGATGAGCGACCCCATTTTCATTGCCTTTGCTATGGGATTGCGCTTTCCCATCCATGTGATGGCCAAGGAAGAGGTCATGCACTGGCCTGTCATTGGCTGGGTGCTGAAAAGAGCGGGTATTTTTGGGGTCAAACGGGGGCATGCTGATGTGGTGGCCATCAAAACCGCCATGAAGTATCTGAAGGACGGGGAGCGTCTGCTGATTTTTCCCGAGGGTACCCGCCACCAGGACGGGGACATCGGGGACGCCAAGACGGGGGCCGCCATGCTGGCCCTGCGCACCGGAGTACCCATTGTACCCATCTATGTGCCTGCCCGCAAACGGTGGTTCCGGTGGAACCAGGTGGTGATCGGGGAGGCCTACTATCCCCAGTGCGCCAGCAAACGGCCCACGCCGGAGGAATACCACGCCATTGCCGATGACCTGATGGTTCGTATTGAGGCTTTGAAGCCTCAGGCCGGCCGATGAAGCTGGAGCTGGCCAAGTCCGCCGGGTTTTGCTATGGCGTGCGCCGGGCGGTGGAGCTGGCGGAGCAGGCCGCCCGGGCCGGGCAGCCCTGCGCCATGCTGGG